>JAJTBH010000510.1 GCA_021287005.1 Anaerolineae bacterium | reverse complement strand
ATCCCGCTTCATCCTATCCCGGTTTCGCTCAGATATTAAAGTAAAAATTTTTGGAGGCTAGAGATGAATCTTCTCAGAGAACGCATTGAGAAAGAGGGGCTGATTTTAAAAAATGGCATTTTAAAGGTCGATGGTTTTGTTAACCACCAGGTTGACCCCATGCTCATGTACGGCTGCGGCGAAGAGCTGGCCAGGCGTTTTGCACACCTGAACGTAACCCGCGTGTTGACAGCCGAAATTTCAGGCATCGCTCCGGCTTTAACCACCGCCTTCTTCCTCAAAGTGCCCGTTGTGTATGCCCGCAAAGTAAAACCGATCACCATGCCCGATACCGTTTATCTGACGGTGGCGCCCTCCCATACCAAAGGCAACATGGTGGAATTAATCGTTTCTCCGGAATATCTGGCGCGCGGCGAACGCGTATTAATCATCGACGACTTTTTGGCCTCCGGCTCCACCATTCAAGGCCTGGTGCGACTGACTCAGGCGGCCGGGGCGACCCTGGTCGGCATCGGCGCCCTGATTGAAAAAACCTTCGAGGGCGGGCGCAAAATCCTTTCCACTTACAATGTGCCCATCGAGTCCCTCGTCGGCATTACCTCGCTCGAAGGTGGAAAAATCTCATTTGTTGATTAAAGCAAAAGCCGGTTTTGACCGGTTTTTCTTTTAAGTTTCCAGTTGTCACGACAAGAGCCCTAAAAGCCCGAACATCCTGACCGGCTCAATCCGGGTCATTTGCTCAGGTATTTTAATTTCCATTGAGAAACAGAAACTTTTTTTACCCTTTTTTCGTATTTATAATGTAGCAGGAGATGTTAATTAATATGGTCGATTCAATTGCAGTGCTCGATTTTGGGTCTCAATACAGCCAGTTGATTGCCCGCCGCATTCGCGAGCTTCAGGTCTATTGTGAATTGTTCCCCTGGGACGCCCCGGAGGAGACCGTTAAGGCCATTCATCCCAAAGGATATATCTTATCCGGAGGACCTTCATCCGTTTACGATACGGACGCCCCCTATCTGCCCGCTTATGTGCTTGAATCGGAGCTGCCGGTTTTGGGTATTTGTTACGGTATGCAGGCGTTGACCCGGGCTTTAAACGGGCATGTGGCTCCCTCGAACCAGCGTGAATACGGCATGGCCCAGGTGGAGACCCTGTTAAAAAATCCGCTGTTGGACCCCGGTACACAGCAGGTCTGGATGTCGCACGGCGACCGGGTGGATACACTGCCCGAAGGTTTTAAACTGATTGCCCGCAGCGATCACAGCCCGGCAGCCGGCATGTGGAACGAACCCCGCCGCCTGTTTGGTGTGCAATTCCACCCCGAAGTACGCCATACCCCCGGCGGCATGGACATTTTGCGCCGTTTTGTGATTAATATCTGTGCTGCAAAAACCGAATGGACGCCCGAATCGATCATTTCTCAATCGGTAGAGCGCATTCGCCAGCAGGTGGGTGAGCAGCGTGTGCTGTCGGCCGTCAGCGGCGGTGTTGATTCAAGTGTGGCAACCGCCCTGGTGAACCGCGCCGTCGGCGAACAGCTTTCCGCCGTTTTTGTCGACCACGGGCTGCTGCGTCTGAACGAACGCAGCCAGGTGGAAGCCGCCATGCGCCCGCATCTGGGAGACCGCCTGGTAGTGGTGGATGCGGAAGCCAAGTTTTTGGATCTGTTACACAATGTCACCGAGCCTGAAGCCAAACGGCGTATTATCGGTGAATCGTTTATTCGTATTTTTGAAGAACAGGCGCGCCAGTTGGGCCAGCCGCCCTTCCTGGTGCAAGGCACCATCTATCCCGATGTGGTTGAATCAAGCGCGCCCGACCGCAGTAAGGCTGCGCGCATCAAAACCCATCATAATGTCGGCGGCCTGCCCAAAGATATGACTTTTAAACTGGTGGAGCCCCTGCGTTACCTGTTTAAGGATGAGGTGCGCGCGGTCGGTGAAGCCCTGGGCCTGCCGCACGACCTGGTCTGGCGTCAGCCCTTCCCCGGCCCCGGTCTGGCAGTGCGCTGCCTGGGTCAATTAACCAAAGAACGGCTCGACTGCCTGCGCGGTGCGGATGCCATCTTCACCGATGAACTGGTTAAAGCCGGTCTGCTTAACCAGAAGAGCAATTTTGAGGGCGCTACCGGCAGTTCGCAGGCCTTTGCCGTGCTTTTGCCGGTGCGTTCAGTGGGCGTTATGGGCGATTTTCGCACCTATCAAGAAGTGATTGCCCTGCGCGCCGTGACCACCGATGATTTTATGACAGCCGATTGGACCCGCCTGCCTTATGATTTACTGGCGCGTGTGGCCAGCCGGATTGTAAACGAAGTAAAAGGTGTTAACCGGGTGGTGTTTGATGTAACCAGCAAACCCCCGGCCACGATTGAGTGGGAATAGGGAAAGTGTAGTTATTACGGAGGTAACATGGACTACAGTAATATTTTGAAACGAGCCGGAAATTTACTCTGGAAGTTTAAGATTTTATGGATTTTCGGCATTCTGGCGAGTTGCACTGCCA
>JAJTBH010000509.1 GCA_021287005.1 Anaerolineae bacterium | reverse complement strand
CTCATCCAGGTTTCACAGGTGTTCCAATCCGGTAATAATTCATGGTTAATGATGGCAATCAGTTCATGCGTTTGATAATATTCGGCGTGGTGATGTGGCGAAAGCGCCGGGCAGGGTTGTATATTCCGGTTGAACCAGATGGCTTTCCAGCCGGCCGATAAAGCGCCATTTACATCATCAGCCCAGGAATCTCCCACCATGACACATTCTTGCGCAGTCACCCCCACACTTTCCTGAATTTTGAAAAAAAATTCTTTATGCGGTTTCCGGGATCCCAGTTCAGAGGCCGTGTAAACTTTATCGAAATATTCGTTCAGATTTTCTCGTTTAAGCGCCATCCTGACATCATTTGCATTTGAATCCACGGCGTTGCTGGCCGCTACCAGTTGATATTTTTTTGAAAGGGTTTCCAGAACCTGTTTTATTCCCGAAACAGCTTTTACCACAGGCCAATTTTTCATTGCGCCATCATATTCCGGAAGATTCACCATCAAGGTGTCTCCCCAGTCAAAGACGATTGTTTTTAATTCCATTAATATCGGCTTCCATCCTGTTTATTTGAATTTATTCTGAAATGTGGGAAAGGCCAACAGCATGGTATTTAATTGGCTTTCTTGTGGGGTTAATAACCAGAGCACTTCTGCTTTGTTCAGGTATAAGCAGGAATAATTATCGGCAACATTCCAACATTTTTGCCCTCCCGGCAGACCTTCAATATGGTTTCCTCTAAAGCGGTTTTCCAGGCTGTTGCGCATGGCACTGAAAAATTCAGAAGCATCATAATCACGGTCCCATACCCAATGCGCAGCCAGAACTTTTGATCCGTCGGATTTATTGCGATAGACCTGATATCGATCCCCACCCCATCCTGCCGCAGCATAACGGGCAATTTGCGGGTCTATCTGCGATTGTAAATCGGCGTTATAAGCCAACAAAAGATAAGTCATCCATTCACCCAGAACATCCGATTCAACCAGCTCCCAATTTTCGCCCAATGTTTCCGTCAGGTCTGAGTCTTTCACGTCAACGGGTTGTTCATTATCGTTATATTTTTCGGGATGAATGATTTGTTCCGTGCTGATGGGCGGTTTCAGGTAGAGTTTATCCACTGCGGCCCAGCTCCCCGCACCATAATAATTATTAACAAACTGGCGTCCGAATAAATAAGAGAACGATGCATCTTGAGCCAGGTAAGGCGGAATAGACTCATCGGATGGTTTGTAAAAAGGTTGAAGGTTGTTTATGATATCCAGGTAATCTCTTTGGGTAAAAAATTGGTTGGCCCAAATTTCCATCAACAGGGTTGCATCCCCTTCATAGAGAGCTTCGAAAGCCTGACATTGTTGTAAATTATGCCGGCATTCCGGATAAACACCCATATCCTTAATTTTAAAATGCTGTTCTACCAATGCATGGTCGTATTCATGGGCAAAAACAAGATATTCCAGTCCACCCACACTGCTGTTGGTCACAACAAAAATGCGATCATCGCCCGGTGTGTAAAAACCGCCAAGGTTATCCACCTGGTGATTAATTAAATCGCTTAACATATCATAAGTCGGTTTAACGAACCCCAATAAAACCAGCGCTTGTTTGTGGTTTTCCAGGTAAGTCGCAAATTCTTCAGAGCGGGTATAGTCAAAAAAATAATCCTCCGCCTGTTTTCTGTTGATGGCAAAAGCCGGAATATCCGGATTAAGTATTGCCAATCCGCGTAAATCGGCAACTTCTTTTTGAATCTCTGCAAACCGCACCTGTACGGTTGGGTTTGCCACCGGATAACTGATGGTTGGGGTTACGGTTAATGTAGGCGTTATGCTTGGCGTGGGTGATAATTCCGGACTTGAGGTAGGTGATAATGCTTTGGCTGTCTCGGTTAATTCCTTCACATCAATGGGTCTGGCAACCGCCATAAACGCGGGGGTTGGTGTGATAACAATTTGTACCACCTGATACAAAACACCGGTTAATAATGACATTAAAATACAAACACCCAGCACCCCGACACCGGTCCAGATAATTATTTTCCTGACATTATTGTTTACTTTTGGTTTTTCCACAGCATTTTCAATTTTTAATTCTTCTGTGGGTTTTGGCGTTTCGCGGGCTGGTTTTATGTCTTCTTCATCATCTTCCCAGACAATTTTTGGGCGAGTAAAAGGATATCCGCTAAGCGAGCTTTCGGGATTTTGGACTGCCTCTATGGAACTGTCATCTTTGGCGGCATAACTGGCTCTGAGGCTATCAAATGATTCGTCCAAAGTATCATTTTTTTCTTCGTTTTCCTGTTTTATATCTCCAACGACGTGATTTAAAGCTTTTCGGGCAAGTTTATTCCTCGGGTCGATATTCAAGACAGTTTGCAGGCAATGCACTCGCTCAAATTCATTATCAACCGAAGCGGCCAGACCCAACCAGGCCTGAATGTCATTGCGGTTTTGATTTATGGCCTTTCTAAAATGGGAGCGTGCCAGTTCCTTATTCCCTGATTTCAGGGCCAGATTCCCCTCATGAACATAAT
>JAJTBH010000508.1 GCA_021287005.1 Anaerolineae bacterium | reverse complement strand
GACAAAAATTATTTGCGATGCTACCGTTTAAGCTGATTTACGATGGTCCGGGGATCAATGATCCAGACAAGACCGGGCAAACAGAATCCAATCAAACAAAAATGGCCTGCACGAATTGTTTCTGCGTACAGGCCAAATTGAAATTGAACCGTTAAAAAAGTTTCCCGAAACGCCGAATCGGGTTAATTTTCTTCCAGATAATGAGTAGCTTGAATGGCCGCAGCGGCGCCCATACCGGCCGAGGTGATCACCTGGCGATAGTGCGGATCGGCAGCCTCACCGGCGGCAAATACACCCGGCACATTGGTATGCATCAGGGTATCCACCACGATAAAACCTTTATCGTCCATAGTTAATTGCCCCTTAAACAACTGCGTATTAGGCGTATGGCCGATAAAGATAAACAAACCGTCGGTTGCCATCTGGCTGTCTTCACCAGTTTTTACATTATGTAATTTTAAAGCCTGCACGGCCTTTTCACCAACCACTGCGGTGACTACGGTGTTTAACACAAACTTGATTTTGGGGTTTTCCTGGGCCCGGCGCTGTAAAATGGCGCCCGCGCGCAGTTCATCGCGGCGGTGAATGATGGTCACGGTATTGGCAAAACGCGTCAGGAATAAACCTTCTTCCAGAGCGCTGTCACCTCCACCAACCACCACCACATCTTTGCCTTTAAAAAACCAGCCATCACAGGTGGCGCAGTAGGAAACGCCTTTGCCGGTTAATTCTTTTTCACCGGGTATGTTTAACAGGTTGGGGTTAGCCCCGGTGGAGATGATCAGGCTGTCGGCGGAATATTGTTTTCCGTAAGTATTCACAATAAATGGGCGCTGACTCAAATCCACCTTATCAACCGAATCAAACTCAAGGCGCGCGCCGAATCGTTCGGCTTGCTTTTGGAAAAGTTCACCCAACTCGGCTCCACCCACACCTTCGGGAAAACCGGGATAATTTTCAATGGTGTGCGTTAATGAAGCCTGCCCACCCAACTGTAAACCACTTAAGATCAAAGGCTGCAATTCGGCGCGAGCGGCATATAACGCCGCTGCCAATCCGGCAGGGCCGGCGCCAATCACCATTAATTTTTCATGTTGCACGCTATTTTCTCCGTTGTTTTTTAATTCTTGTACGCCATTCATCAGAATTAACCTCTTCGTGTTGTTTGATATTCTTATTATATACAGATGCACTTAAGCGCGAAAAAGTTACTTATTTTCCGGAAATCCCCAATCACTGTCTGCGAAAACGGTTTGTAAGAATTTCCGGCGTTCTTCGCTGGTCATTTCACGCGGCCGGGCGTAATCTTCAAGGATGATGGTGATAAGCTCAGTGCCGATGTACCTGCCTTCGAAAAACACATGCCGGTCCAAAAAGGCCATCCGGTGATAATCGTCCATCTGGTCAAAAAAAGTATTTCCCAGACCGTAATGAATAAAACCGCTGCCGTCAAAAGTCATGGCCTGCGGAAAGTGGGATTGGCTGCCGCTGACAATGGCGGCGCCCATTTCCGAAACCATATGAAAATCGCCGGGGCGCTGCATGGGGGTTGGGCGATAATCGTCTGATTCATAATGCTGAAAGGTAAATATTGGGATGATACCGTCCGCCCGCATGTCCTCAATTTGGGTTTTGATGTAGTCAAAATCACATTTTGCCGAGCCGGGCTGCGTGCCTGTAGCCCATACGCTGGTCGGCCCTGCCGGAGAACAACCGATGAAACCCAGGCGGTTGCCGTGATCTTCAATAATCAAAGGTTTGCGCGCGTCAGAATCGTTGCGTCCGCCGCCGTAATATTTAATACCTTCGCGGTCATACAGGTCAATGGTGTATAACAGGGGATCCACTCCCCAATCGAGAATATGGTTGCCGGTTAACTCAACCACATCCATGCCTACGTCCTGCAACAATTCAAAATATTTGGGATCACTGCAAAAACGCATTTCACGCCGCACGGGTTTGGCCGGCGGACATTTTTCGTAAAATGGCACTTCGTTGCTGATGTGGGTGATATCGACGCCATCAAAAACTTTTTTAATATCCGTAGCCGGGTATAACACACCGTGTTCTTCCATACGTTCGGCCATATAACGCACCAGAGCCGTGGTGCCGGTTAACATCAGGCTGGTCATATGTTCCGCGTTGCGGTTGCCGGCGGCAAACAATGCGCCATCCGCTTCGCGGTTGAGCGTTTGCAGAGCTTGCGGCGTTCCGCTGATGCCAATTGGCAGGGTCAATGGGTAAGCGGCCGGGTCAAATTCTTTATCCAACGGCGAAACCTGGTCCACACGCAGCACTTTCCAGCGCGGTTCAAGCGCTTCAAAAGGTACGATTGCCCAGGATGGCTGCTGTGCCCAGGCCGTTTCCAACAACTGTGCCGTCTCCACCGTCTGCACGGCTTTTTCATCCGGCGAACCCCACAGTTTTTCAAAAAGTCTGCGTGTCTCAAGGTCCATCAACAACGGGCTTTGATTAAACAAACCCGTCTGTCCGGTTTTCCAGAAAGATTGTAAGGTTTTAAAATC
>JAJTBH010000507.1 GCA_021287005.1 Anaerolineae bacterium | reverse complement strand
CAACCTGGTCAGTGTGGTGGGCAAAGATGCCATCGGAAAACAATTGTTGGAATTTACAGCCGCAGCCGGAGTAAACATCACCCCCTGTTTAAGTGTACCGTTTTATCATACCGCAACCTATTTTGCCATGTTAAACCTGGATCGGTCACTGCAATTCGGGTTATATGATATGAACATCCTTGATCAAATCACCAACGATTACCTTGATCAATATATGGATTTGTTCAGTAAAGCCAGATTGATTTTTTTTGATGCAAATCTTCAACCCAACGTCATCCGCCATATTTTCAGTCTGGCACGAAAAAATAACATTCCGGTATGTGCCGATACGACATCGGTCAACCAGGCGCACCGTCTTTCCCCATACCTCAACCGTCTTTTTTTGGTCAGTTGCAACCAGCATGAAGCCGCCATATTGTGTGAGTGCAAAGACGAAATCAACTCACCTGAGAGCGGCATCGAAGCGGCTCGTGAACTTATCAGCCGGGGCGTCAGGATTGTGGTGGTATCCATGGGAGAATATGGCGTCTGTTATGCAAATTCGGAAACCAGCGGCCATATTCCTGCCATCAGCACGCCCGTATTGGACCCCACCGGCGCAGGAGACGCTCTCACGGCGGCGGTGTTGTTTGGTTTGTTAAACGATATTGAATTGGATGAAGCCATTCGTCTCGGGGTAACGGCTTCTTCCCTGACGTTACGACACGCCGGTGCCGTACTCCCCGATTTATCCCTTGAAAAACTATATAACGAGTTGGTGCTATGAATACATTACCCATTATCTCCTCCCATTTTATTATTAAAGATGAAGTCAGCCAGGCTTTGATTAATGCCCAGCCTGTGGTTGCGCTTGAATCGACTGTCATTACACATGGTTTGCCTTACCCCGAAAATTTGCAGCTTGCTCAGGGCCTGGAAAACGATGTTCGCCTGAACCTGGCTGTGCCTGCGACCATTGCCATGATTAAAGGGAAGATCCATGTCGGTCTTTCAGCGTTGGAAATTGAAGAACTGGCTACCAGCGGTCAGGGATTGCGAAAAATCAGCCGGCGCGATTTTGGCATTGCCATTGCCCGTAAGGAGAGTGGCGGCACAACCGTTGCCGGTACGCTGATTGCAGCCCACACGTCCAAAATAAAAGTATTCGCCACGGGTGGAATTGGCGGTGTTCATCGTGATGCACCTTTTGACATTTCCGCCGACCTGCCCGAGTTGGGCCGCAGTCCGCTTGTTGTGGTTTGTGCGGGCGCTAAAGCCATTCTTGACCTGCCGGCCACGCTGGAATACCTTGAAACCATGGGCGTGGCTGTGGTGGGTTATCAGACCGATGAATTTCCCGCTTTTTATTCGCGTTCAAGCGGCTTGTCGGTGAACGTGAGTGCCAATACACCTCAGGATGTGGCTCGTATCGCTCTGGCTCAATGGGAATTAGGTATTCAATCTGCCATACTGGTAGTTGCCCCACCCCCTGCGGATTCGGCTTTACCCCATGCGGAAATTGACGGAATAATTGAACAGGCATTGGCTGAAGCCAAACAAAAAAAGATCAGCGGTTATGCACTTACCCCTTATTTATTGGCTCGTATCAGTGAATTAAGCGGTGGCAAAAGCTTAAAAGCCAACCTTTCGCTGTTGCATAACAACGCCATGATCGCGGCCCAGATTGCGGCCGCATTAACCACGTCAAACCTACGAAATCGTTCTGTATAAACATTCAATTTAAACATCAAAAAAAGAGGATATCCGAAACATGGATATCCTCTTTTTATTTCAATCGTAAAAATTTCAACCCATTATTAAATCCCGGGTATCTGAATTTTTAAATTCTTTTGTGGTCACAAGCTTGATAAAATCGTCTATTTCCAGGGGTCTACTGAAATAATAACCCTGCAATTCATCACAGGCTTCATTGACCAGAATGTTAACCTGTTCAAGAGTTTCCACACCCTCGGCAATTGTTTTTAAATTAAGGGTTTTTGCCATAGATATAATACTTGATGTGATATTTTTCTGACGTGGTTTATCCAGGTTGGAAATAAACGACCTGTCTATCTTAAGATAATCAATTGGCAGCCTGGTCAAATAATTAAGTGATGAGAAGCCCGTGCCAAAATCGTCCAATGCAATTTCAACGCCCAGGTGTTTTAGCTCCAAAAGACTCTCTATCGCTTTTTCAAAGTTTTGCAGCAGGAAACTTTCAGTAATTTCCACTTCAAGTTTAATTTCCTGCAATTTGTCTTCATCATACATTTCTTTAACCCGCTCCAGGAAACTTCCGCCGTCCAACTGTTTTGATGAAACATTGATGGCAAGTTTAATATTTATGCCATGTTTTTTTAATTTTTCATTCACTCTGAATATTTCTGCAAAAACCCAATCTCCAATTTCATAAATCATGCCGTTTGTTTCAGAAATTGGTATGAATTTATCAGGCGTAAATATTTGACCATCTTTGGATTTCCAACGAATAAGCGCTTCAGCCCCAACGATCTTAAAATGATTCCCGTGGAGCGCAATTCGCTGTGGAACCAACCCAGAG
>JAJTBH010000506.1 GCA_021287005.1 Anaerolineae bacterium | reverse complement strand
CATAACAACCATCCTGTTGCCCTGCAAGGTCCCTGTGAGGCCCTTGCAGGGCAACGAAGAAAATAGACGACTAACCTTTGACCGATCCGGCCATCATGCCGCGCACAAAATATCGCTGCAAGGCAAAAAACACCGTCAGGGGCAAAATCATGCTGATAAAAGCACCCGACGTTAATAAATGCCAGTCCTGACCTTTTTCGCCCACCATAGCGGCCAATGCCATCGTAACCACCCGGTTTTTATCACCCAGGAAGACCAATGCAACCAGGTAATCATTCCAAACCCAGAGAAACTGGAAGATGGCAAACGAAGCCAGCGCCGGCACCGAAAGCGGCAGGATCAAATCGGTAAAGATGGTAAAATGCGACGCGCCATCAATGAAGGCCGATTCAAGAATTTCACGCGGCAGGCTGCTGATATAGTTAAACAGCAGGTAAATTGCCAGGGGCAAACCGAAGCCGGCATGCGCCATCCAGATTGCCAGAAAAGTGCCGTTTAGATTTAATTTGGTGTAATCCTGCAAAATTGGCACCAGGGCCAATTGCAGCGCCACCACCAGCAAGGCAACCACAACGACAAAGAGCACCTTTCTCCCCGGAAAATTCATCCAGGCAAAACCATATGCCGCAAACGCCGCAATCAAAATGGGAATTACCGTTGAAGGCACAGCCACGGCGATGGAGTTAAGAAAGGCGGTTGCCATATCGTTACCCTGGCGTACAATTTCATTGCCGTCGGCATCTTTGAAGGTGATGGTTTGATTACTTAATACATCCTGATAGTTTTTCAAAGTTAAGGAAGTGTCAAACCACTGCATATGTTCTTCCTGAACTTTAATTAAACGGGTACGTTTGTTGCCATACCAGACCAGTTTGCGGCCATCGGGTAAAACCACACCGGTGCGCAATTCAGTAAATGTGGAAGTAATACCCTCAACCTGAATGGGACCGTTAACATCAACCGACGGGTCCAGTTTAATTTCACCGCTTTCAACCCAGGCATTATGCGGAAAAACCTTCCACCATCCTGTTGCAAAAATATCTTCAGGAAGGCGAAACGAGGTGATTAAAACACCCAGAACAGGCACAAACCAGATCAGGCAAATGAGAATGAGCGTGCCATTTACCAGGAAGCTGGATAACAACTTTTGTGATCTGAAGCTTTTAGGTTTAGTTTCCATTAGAACGCCTTCCTATCGCGGAACTGTTGCAGGTTGTAAATCATCAGGGGGATTACCGCAATTAATAACACCACGGCAACCGCAGAGGCTCGCCCGGCATTACCATAGGTGAATTGTTGAATATAAAATTCATTGGCAATCACATTGGAACCGTTATTACCACCCGTCATGACACGCACAATATCAAACAGCTTTAAGCTGAATATCACAATGGTCGTGGTTACCGTAATTAATGTACCTTGAATGGAGGGGATCATAATGCGGAAGAAAATCTGGAACTCATTGGCGCCATCAATCCGGGCCGCTTCCAACAATTCGGCTGGAATGCCTTTAATGGCCGATGAAAACATCACCATGGCATAACCTGTTTGCAGCCAGACCATAATGACCATCAGGAAGTAATTATTCCACGGGGGCTGTAATAACCAGGCATGCGCCTGACCGCCCAGGCCCACCACAATGGCGTTTAACAAACCGATTTCGGTTACATTAACCCCTTCGCCTTTGTAAGCATACATAAACTTCCAGATCACGCCCGCACCCACAAAGGAAATCGCCATTGGCATAAAGATAATGGCTTTATAAACCGTTTCAAAACGGCTGCGGTCAGCCAGCACGGCAATTAACAAACCCATGCTGACACAAAACGCTGTACCAAAAACCATCCATTGTAAGTTGTTTGAAAAAGCCTCAAGCATGACGCGGTCGGTGAAGGCAAATTGATAATTCTCAAAACCGACGAATTTGGTGCTGATATCATTCATGAAGCTTAATGCCACTGTGCGGACTGTGGGCAGCGCCAGGAACCAGGTTAACAAAAGCACGCCCGGACCCACAAAAATAAAGGGCTGAATCGCGCGGGTCCATTTGGCAGGCAACGCTTCAACCAGCCAATTGCTAATCAGATACAACATGGCAACGCCGCCAACGCCCCAGACAATCGCCACCAGAGTGATGAGGATCCTGGAATTCTGTCCGTCACGCAGGAAAATAAAACCTTGCCAGAGACCCAGGAAAGTCAATAACGGAACAATAATGTAGAACAATATTTTTCCGATACTGTTTTTGGCCTGAGTAGTGTTCGTCTGACCGGGTATTTGTGGATTGTTTTGCATGTAGATCTCCTTTCCCATCGATTTTATATAGAAAAATTATTTCTTTACCTTTATTCTAGAGGACGCAGAGTAATTGTACAAGTGCCATGAATAAAAAAAGATAATACCGGAAAGATGATGATTAAATTCCACACCCTCTAAAAAAGGAGCAGGATACCTCTAAACAAATCATATATTGGCATCCTGCTCCGGTGTTTCATCTATGGATGAACTTTGTAACGCAAATGGGGTTCACCCGCTTTGTTATTG
>JAJTBH010000505.1 GCA_021287005.1 Anaerolineae bacterium | reverse complement strand
GTTTGTTGTATTTAATTATTCGTTTAAGGATGAACTGGGGAGAATTAATAATGCAAAAGACAATAACTGTAAAAAGCCAAACCGACCTGCCGCTGAAAAATTCCATCAGGGGAAAATTATTATTATTAATGGTTTGTTTGTCGCTTCTTCCAATGATTTTTTTGAGTCTGTTGGTTTATTTTCAAAGTCAACATGCTCTCTATGACCGAACAACCTCCGAACTCTCTCGGTTAACCAAAATTGAAAAAGATACCTGGCTAAATAACAGAAGCAAGGATATTAATGTGGTAGTCGGCGCAGCCCGTATCCGGTCAATGCAACCCGATCAAGCCAAAGCCGCCATTGACCTGTATTATAAAGAATGGGGGATTTATGAAACCATTTTTCTGGTCGGTCTGGATGGGAAAAGCATTGCTACCAGTGATAACCAGGTGTACGACCTGTCAGATCGCGAATATATTCGCCTGGCGCTTAACGGGCAGGCCAACACCTCTCAACCGGTTTTCTCTAAAGCCAGCGGGCACGCCATCATTGTCGTAGCCGCCCCTGTCGTCTCGGAAAATAAAATCGTCGGGGCAGCCGGAGCCACCATAAACATGGATAATATTAAAAATCTGTTATCCGATTCAATGATCGGCGAAAGCGGCGAAGCCTATTTGGTTAACCAGGAAGGTTATTTCATTACTTCATCCCGTTTTGAAGATAAACTGAAGGCCGCCGGAAAAATCCAAAACCAGTCGATTTTGGAATATAAAGTCGACACCGAGGCCATAAAAAATCTGCAATCCGGGAAAAGTGGTCTTTCTGAATATAATGGTTATCTGGGTAATGCCATGCTCGGCAGTTATACCTGGATTAATAATCAGAAGTGGGGCTTAATAATTGAACAAAGCTCCAGCGAAGCATTTTCTGAAATAAATTCCCTGCGTAATATTCTGATCTTTTTTTCCGTTGTTTTAACCTTAATCGTTTTATTTGTCGCCTTTATGTTTTCCAAAAATATTTCTTCTCCCATATCCAACATGGCACAGATCGCTCGCGAAATGGCACAGGGCAATATCCACCAGGAAATCAAAAATAACTCACGGGATGAGATCGGCGAACTTTCCCGTTCTTTTCGCATGATGATTGATTATCAACAAAACATGGCATCCAGCGCCAATTTATTGGCGGATGGCGATTTAACGATTCAGGTAAATGCCCTATCAGAAGATGATATTCTCGGAAATACTTTCGTTCGAATGGTTCAGCAATTACGCGCCGTTATGCAGCAGGTAGCCGCCAATACGCACAAACTCACCGGCACATCCGGCAGCCTTGCACAGGCCGCTGCGCAGGCCGGAGAGGCTACCAACCAGATTGCCAAAACCATGCAGCAAGTTGCCAGGGGCACAACCCAACAAACCGAAGGTACCACTCATTCGGCGGCCTCCATTGAACAATTAAACCGCGTGATCAATACAATTGCATTGGGTTCTCAAGCTCAGTCACAGGCTTTCACCAGTATGGATGAAAACTCGCAATTATTATCCAATGCGCTACAGACCGTAACTGAAAACACAAATGCCGTTTCTTCTGAAGTCATCAATGCGGGAGACACAGCCGGAGAAGGTCAAGACATTGTAAATCAAACTGTTGAAACAATGAAAAACATCCACTCCAGTGTTAAAATCACTGCCCAAAAAGTGGCTGAAATGAGTCAGCGATCCGAACAAATCGGCGCAATACTGGCAACGATTGAAGATATTGCCGGTCAGACCAACATGCTGGCGCTCAATGCAGCAATTGAAGCCGCACGCGCCGGCGAACACGGCACGGGGTTCGCCGTGGTGGCCGATGAAGTGCGCAAACTTGCCGAAAAGGCAGGCGCTTCAACCCGTGAAGTGAATAACCTGGTTAAGAGCATTCAAAATACGGTCGGAGAGACGATTAACGCCATGAATGAAAGCAGCGCCCAGGTGGAACAGGGTAGCACACGCGCCCTGTTGGCCGGGCAGGCGCTGGAAAAAATTCTATCCGTCACAAATGGGATTAAAGACCGATCGGAACAGGTCATCATTTCAGTAGCTGAAATGGGCAAAATCAGCACAAATTTTTTTAACATGATTGCCAAAGCTTCAGTTATTGCCGGTGAAAATACCCGTGCGGCGGCAGAAATTTCATCCCGTGCAGCCGAGATTATGCACTCCATCGAAAACATTGCCAGCGTCAGTGAAGAAAACTCCGCCGCGGTTGAAGAAGTTTCCGCATCCAGTGAAGAAATGTCTGCCCAGGTTAAGGAGGTGGGCGACTCGGCTCAAACATTAGCCGAAATGGTGCAGCAGTTGCAGGTTATGATCGCCCACTTTAAGCTGACCTGATAAAAAAACTGTTTACTCAAAAAACTAACCGCCGGGGTTAAAGACATATTCCTTATATAAAACAATCCCGAAACGATCGCCAGGCTCAAAACGAGCTATTGCCAGGATTTTAAATAAGTCATGGGGATTAATAATTCATTTTAATATAAACCTCCGTCCAAACGCCTGAGGCGGTGTTTGGACGG
>JAJTBH010000504.1 GCA_021287005.1 Anaerolineae bacterium | reverse complement strand
TGAAGGGCCTTACATCAACCCGGTGCGCTGCGGCGCACAGGACCCCAAATTGATCCATTCCGCCGAGAAAAACGAAGCCATGAAACTCATCGAAAGCGGAATCGTGCGTTTGATCGCACTGGCGCCGGAATTTCCCGAAAATGACTGGTTGATTGAAGAATGTATTAAACGCGGCATTACCGTTTCGGTGGGTCATTCCGCCGCCAATTATGAACAGGTTAAACATGGCGTTGAAATGGGGATCACGCATTCCACACACACCTTTAATGCCATGACGGCCCTGGGGCATCGTGAACCGGGCACAGTGGGCGGCGCCATCGCTTTTCCCGAGATTTATTGCGAATTGATTTGCGATAACATTCATGTGCACCCTGTGGCGCAAAAAATATTAATCGACGCCAAGGGACCGCAAGGTGTAATCCTGGTTACCGATTCGATTCGCGGAACGGGCCTGCCCGAAGGGGATTATCCGATCGATGATCGTACCATCACGATTAAAGACGGTATCGCCAAATTACCCGACGGCACCATCGCCGGCAGTATTTTAACCATGGAACGCGCGCTTAAAAATGTGCTGGCTGCCAGTAAACGCGACTTGAGTGAAATTTGGCCCATGTCAAGCTTAAACGCTGCCCGCAATATTGGCCTATCGGCCACAAAAGGCAGTCTTGAAGTGGGTAAAGACGCGGATATTGTTTTACTCGATTCGGATTTTAATGTCAGTTTAACCATCGCTGAAGGCCACATCGTTTACCGCGCATAATTTGTTCACATCCTTTGTTATAAAAATCTTCCCGATAAAAATCGGGAAGATTTTTTTTAATATTTATGCAGAAGTTGTTAATTAAAAATATAACCCGGGTCACTATTAGTTATAATTGTTATCTAATTAAAATTAAAGGTTAACAAGATTATGTTATAATCGCCTCTATAATCCAAATTTACCCTAATCACTTTTCACTTTGAGAAGAAATATGGTCACCATAGTAACCGATAGTACTGCTGATCTCAGCCCCGAATTAATTCAAAGATTTAATATCATTGTCGTTCCCCTGGCAGTCACAATTGCCAATCAAACCTATCAAGATGGTCTTACCCTAAATACAGCCCAATTATTTAAACTGGTGGATGTATATAATCAGTTGCCTAAAACCGCCGCTCCATCGGAAGGTGATTTTTTAGGTATATTTAGCCGCCCCGGTGAATTTTTTTATACCGGTTTGTCCTCGGCACTCTCGGCTACCTTTCAAAACGCAACGTTGGCTGCCCGAGAATTGCCGCAAGGAAAAGTTAAGCTGGTCGACAGCCTCAATCTTTCAACCGGCATTGCTTTGTTGGTCTGTAAGGCTGCGGAACTGAGCGCCCAGGGGCTAACGAACGCCGATATCGCCAGCGAAATCAGCCGCTGCGTCTCCAAAGTGCGCACATCCTTTGTCATTGAAACCATGGATTATCTCTATAAGGGTGGCCGCTGTTCGTCTTTGCAGCATTTGGTCGGCAGCCTGTTAAAAATCCGCCCCATTATTGAAGTTAATTCTCAGGGGAAAATGGGCGTCAAAGACAAATCAAGGGGTACCCGAAAAAAAGCACTTGATTGCATGTTAACCGATTTAGAGAATCATTTAAATGAACTGGACCGGCATCGCATTTTTGTGACGCATACCGGATGTGATGAAGACGCTTTATATCTGGCCGAGGAAATTAACAAAATTTGCGCGCCGGATGAAGTTAACATTACTACTGCCGGCTCGGTGATAGCCAGTCACTGCGGTCCCGATACCATTGGCATTTTATACCTGGTTAAATAACCGTAAAAAATAAAATAAGCGCAGAGAAGGCTCACCTTTTCTGCGCTTTTTTTTATCGACCCATCAATTGAGAAAGCTGCGACACCTGCGAGGCGTGCACAACCGCCAGAATTTCATCTTCAGGCTCCAGCACGGTATCGCCATGCGGAATCACCATCAAACCCTGGCGAATAATGGCCGCCAGTACGCAGTCAACCGGCATGTGTAATTCGGAAACTTTTTTACCAACTGCCTGGGATTCTGAGTGAATTTTTTCTTCAACAATGGAAAATTCACCCTTGCGAAGTTTTAATAATGTCATCATATCACCCAGAGACATTTCTTCAGCAATCAATCGCGCCAGAATGGTTGCCTGGTTAAGAGCCGCATCCACGCCCATATCCCTGGTAAACAACCAGGCATTTTTTGGGTTGTTAATCTTTCCGATCACCCGCGGCACATGGTATTCAAACTTTCCAAGTGAAGTTACCACCAGATTGGTTTCATCTTCACCCGTAACAGCGGCCAACACACTGGCCTGTTTAATTCCTGCGGCTTCCAGAACGGCAGGCGAACTGCCATCTCCGGCGACAATTAAATCCGAGGGCAGCTCTTTTTTAATCCGCTCCAGAATATCCGGCCGGGATTCGATAATTTTTACTTCATATCCCTCATCAATCAGGCTCTGAGCCAGTTGTGATCCTGTTTTTCCACCACCTACAATGACTACGAACATAAAACCCTTCCTTAATCCCCGA
>JAJTBH010000503.1 GCA_021287005.1 Anaerolineae bacterium | reverse complement strand
ATAAACCGGATAAATTGATTGAAAAAGGCCGCGCCGGGCTCTTTTTGATGTCAAACTGTGTTTCCCAATCGTCATATTTTTCCGACGGCTTAAGGTCTAGAATTGACATATTGATCTCCTCGAGTAATCTTAGAGATCATTTTAAATTCCGGATATAAATTGGTGACAAAGATTTAGAGCAAAGTTATAAAGAAAAAATAAAGATTTTTTAATCCCCGGTCAGGAATCGATAACCAATGCCCGGTTCGGTCAGGATATAATGTGGTTCTTCCGGATTCACTTCCAGTTTTTTACGCAGTTGACCGACAAAAACGCGTAAATATTCGGTGTGGTCGGCATCGGCATCGCCCCAGACATGGGTTAAGATAGCCTGATGGGTTAATACCCGGTCGGCGTGCGACGCCAGATAAGCCATTAATTTAAACTCGGTGGCGGTTAATTTAACTTCCTCGCCGTTACGCGTCACAATATGGCGCGGAATATCAATGACGATCGGGCCGGCGGTGATAACCGTCTCTTTATTGCCTTGCGACATCATGGCGCTATGTTTTAATGCCACGCGAATGCGCGCCAATAATTCTTCAATTCCAAACGGTTTGGTCAGGTAATCATCGGCGCCTTTATCCAACGCCATCACTTTATCACGTTCACTATCCCGCACCGATAACACGATAATGGGCACCTGAGTCCATTCGCGCAGTTGTTCGCAAACCTTAAACCCGTCAATATCCGGCAGGCTTAAATCCAGAATAACCACATCCGGCAGTTGCGTCGCCGCCAGGGTTAAACCCTCTTCGCCGCGGCTGGCCGTGCTGACTTTAAAATGTTTAGCCTGTAAAATGGTTTTTAAGGCGCGTAAAATCTGCGGTTCGTCATCAATTACCAGGACGTGCGGCAAGTTTATCATTAATTATCCTCCGGCATCTGTAAGGATGCGCCTTCCCAATCCATCGGCAGGGTAAAATAAAAAACAAACCAGCCCGGTTCATTTTCAGCCCAGATCTGCCCGCCATGCGCTTCTACAATGCCCTTACAGATGGAAAGCCCCAATCCGGTGCCGGTAACTTTATCCGATTCGAGGATGCGGTAGAACTTGTCAAAAATACGTCCCAGGTGTTGCTCGGCCACCGGGGGACCCTGGTTGCCGACTTTCACCAACACTTTACTTTCAGGCAAAATACTGACACTGACTTTTATCAGGGTATCCGGCGGGGCATACTTGGCGCTGTTGCTGAATAAATTGGTAAAAACCTGTTCCATTTGCACGTAATCCACCGGCAGCAGGGGAAAATTTTCGGGAATATCGATGATGATTTGATGCTGCAACAACATCTGCCGCATGCGTTTGACCACCCCATTGATGATCTCGGAAAGTGAGTTCCATTTGCGTTGTGGGTGTAATGCGCCGGTTTCGATGCGCGACATATCCAAAATATTGCCAACCAATTGATTAAGATGGTCGGTTTCTTCTTCAATGGCAGCCAACAATTCCTGCCGCGAGTCCTCATCCAGCTCAAAAGCGTCGCTGCGCAGGCTGGATATGGAAGCCTTAATCGTTGCCAGCGGAGTCCTCAACTCATGCGACACCGAATTTAATATGGCCGATTTTAATTGATCACTGGCTTCCAACACTTTGGCGCGGGTTTCAATTTGCAGCAATCCCGCCCGTTCAATGGCAAGGGCGCCCTGATTGGTGATGGTTTTCAAAAAACGTTGTTCCAGGGTAGAAAAGGGCATTTTCCGCCACAGATAAACCTTGCCCAGTTCACCGCGTACCGTTAACAATGGCAGAATTAAATCGGCCTTCTGGTTGGTCTTTGAAGCGGTGGGCAGGTTGAACGATAAACTCCCCCAGGTTTCGGTTAATACAATGCCCACCCGCTCGGCGGCAAAAGTATCAAAAATCTTTTCGGCCAGCAACTTAACAATCGAATTAACATCCTGTAATCCGGCAATGGCCGTGCTCAGTTCATACAGGCGTGTTGCCTCCTGCTCACGATGGGTCGCTTCGGTCACGCTGGTCTGGGCGCGGCCCAACAACTGGCTGACCACCATCGCATTCACCAGGAAAACAATTAATGCCAGAAAGTCCTGCGAGGCATGTACAATCAGTGTGTAATATGGCGGCACAAAAAAATAGTTCAGGCATAAAAACGAGCTGATGGCGGCCAATACACCCGGCCCCCATCCACCCACCCGGGCGCTGAACACCACCGGCAGCAAATATAACAGGGCTATCACCTGAATGGATAAAAAAGGTTTAAATATTTGCAGGATAACCGTCAGTCCCAATACGCCAATAATAGCCAGCAAATATTGACTGATAATATCCAGACGGTAATATTTAAAAATTCGCATAAAACGATTATACCCTTAGAGGCATGGGTCTGGGGCATTTTTAAGCGCCTGTCAAAGCAAAAATCACCCGTTTATCCACCACGGGGTTTTTCCAAACAAACCACCGGCAGGTGATATTTATCAGGTAAGCTTTGCCGTCAACTTTTAAGTACAACGAGATTCTGGTATATAGACAGGTGAACTTTAT
>JAJTBH010000502.1 GCA_021287005.1 Anaerolineae bacterium | reverse complement strand
GGTTTGGGAGCACGTTGATCGTTGTTTACCACTTGCATTACGGCAGGCGAACCCCGCCGCGGAACCACCACACTTTTATATTGCATTTTATTTTTCTCCTGTAATAAAAAATATCATTTCTGCACCGGCCGGGCGATGGCGTCAAACGCGAAGCCGGCCAGGTAAGTCAGCAAAAACATAAACCAGCCGCCGCCAAAAACAAACGTCCAGCAAATGATCAAAATCAATCCATAATTTTCCTTATCCACACCGGGAACATAACCGGTAATGGCAATCGCCAGACCGATTAAAAAAGAGGCCGCTGCAATACTTAACGTGACCTGCCAGATGCCTGCCAGCCAACGGCGAAAATTTTCGGATAAAAATTTCGGCCAGTAAATGACAGAATTAATGCGTGTGGCAACCGCCCAGGCCGGCAAAAAGAAAATGATCTGTGCAAAACCGCCACCAACCGCAAAAAGCGTTAAAAAGAGCAGCAAAAAAACCGTTGCACCGTGTTTCTTTTGTAGAAAAAACAATGACCATAAGATGATAATCAGGCTGACTGTAATGGAAGCAAGCCCGCTCCATAAAAAATTTGGGATCAGGCTAATAGCACCCTCACTGCCATAAAGCCACATTTGATGATGCGGTCCAATGGCCTGAATGCCTATTCCGGGTGTGGGGGTATTCCCCTGTAATACCTCAAAAAATCCGTGATCCAAACCCGATAAAGCCAGAACGATTCCGACTGTTGAAACAATATTTTTGATACTGCGATTCATTTGTTTATCTCCCGGTGCAAAATTTCAGGTATTCATAGCATAACCGTTATTACAGTTTGAATCTATGTTCTTTTCTGCATTAAACATGTCTTTTGACGCAGATTCGGATTATGATTAAGGCATGGTAGATTACATTGAACCGATCATGGTTTCGAGCGGCATTTTGGCGCAGATGCTGCTTTATTTACGTTCTTTAAAAATAAACACAGAGGATTTTTTACGGTCTGCCGGGGTAGACCCAATGGCGGTAAAGTCGCCTGATGCACGCATCCCCATTGAAACTTATTTAAAAATTGAAGATAAAGCCGCCGAGTTTTGCAACGACCCTCTTTTCGGCCTGCATATGGGACAGTTTGTCGAGGCGGGCAACTGGTCCATTCTGGGATATATGATGATGAATTGCCAGACGCTGGCCGAGGCATTCGAAAAATCGGGACGTTATTCGCGTGTGATTGGCAACCTGATTGAATCGCGCGCCGAGCTGAAAATCGACAGGGTAAAAATCACCCTGACCACCCCGCCCCATGCGCCGCAGATGTCACATCATTGTTTCGACACGGTGCTCTCCGGCTGCGTACGCATGATGTACAGTCTTACCGGCGTACACCTTTACCCGCTACAAGTAACTTTTGATTATCCCCGCCCGGACTCAAGCGCCGAATATGAACGCATTTTTAACTGTCCGCTGCTTTTTGATCAAAAAGAAACGTCCTTTACGCTTGGCTTCACCACAATAAACACACCGGTACGCGCTCCCAACCCTGAGCTTTTAACTTATTTTGAAAAATATGCCCGCGATTTTATAGCCGAAATGGACCAAAACCAGGAACACACCCGCGCCGTCACACGCCTCATTCTCGTTCACCTGGATGATGAAAAACTGAACATCGAAAAAATTGCCCGTGAAATGTCGCTCAGCGTGCGCACCCTGCAAAAACGGCTGGAAGACGAAGGTGTAATTTTCAGCGAGCTTTTAAAAAACATTCGCGAGAAATTGGCTAAAAAATACCTGCACGAAAATTATTCGGTTGAACAAATCACTTATCTTTTAGGTTTTTCAGATCCCAGCGCATTTCGTAAGGCCTTTAAAAAATGGGTGGGCCTCACCCCCGGCGAATATCGCGAACGGGTCTATTTACGAATCAATGAAGTCTAGCGGCTTTTAAAAAGCGGACCGGGTTTTGTTTGAATAAAAGTCGGTTTTTGCAAGCGTAATCATCAGGAGGGTTAAATGCCCGTAATAAACAACTCGCCTTTTGTATATCACGCAGACCGGGCCTTATTAACCGATATTCCGGAACACTTGACCGGTAAAAAAGTGCACGCCACCTGGATCACCTATAAAGAAAGAAGCATCTGGTGCTGTGATTTTTCGGGATATGGGAAAAACCCGCAAGGGTTAAGCACGGAAATTGAAATATCCGATATGGTCATTCGCCGGCAAGCGCAAAACTCGTTGTTAATGACTCTTGTTTTGTACAAAACTCCCATCTCACCTGAAATAGCTTTTTTCTTAAAAAAACTCACTCTCTGCACGCCCAGCCCCATTCACAAAATGGCCGTTCTTTTTCTGTCGGATTTTAATAAAGCCTGGTACCGTTTTGTATTACACGGCAAATGGCCTTGCCACACTGCTTTTTTGAACGACTATGAACAAGCCAAGGCCTGGTTGGTTAAAGACGCGCCCTGAAAAAATAATCCTTTCAGGCTGGCGCACTTTTATCCATGTTTATCCCCTGCCAAGTAAACGCAAAAATAGTTTTTACTCATCGGTGGTGCTTTTGGTCCCCACCCAACCCTCCCCCGGC
>JAJTBH010000501.1 GCA_021287005.1 Anaerolineae bacterium | reverse complement strand
TCTACGTCCAGCCAGGTGGACTGACAGGCTTGCTGCCACATGGCCAGCGCCTGTGCATCATCGCCTAAATGACAGATTGCCAGCGTCCAGGTGCGCAGCATGATCCACAACGCAGCCGTGGGGTAATCGCTGCTTAATGCTTCACCAGCCCGTAAATAATAAGGCAGGCGGCAAGGGGTCAGGCGCAGCGGCGCCTCTTTGAGCTGGGCAACACTGTTCAGGGCATGTGTCCAGGCGGGCAGCCATTCGGTTAATGTGGCGCTTGAAATACCTTCGCCCGGCGCCACAATCAGGTCAAGCAATCCTTCTGCCAACCCGGGGCGGTGAATGGCGTTGCAGCGTTGAGCAAATTGCATTAAAAACTTTCTTTCAGTGAGCGGCGCGCCACTTAATAACGCAATGGCATTGCCGGCTTTTTCAATCGATTTTAAATAAATTAATAGCTTTTCGGCATTCCAGGCAACGTTGCTGTGCAGGCCCATCCAGGCTTTGCGTGCTTCATCATATTGTGAACGGGCGCGTTGAATGACATATTCAGGGCGGTTTGCTTGTGAGCACAGGCTGGCCTGGGTAAACTCAAACCAGTGCTGCGTATCGTGTAATAAAAGAGGGTTCAGGCAAAAGAAAGGACTGATCCAGGGATCGTTGCGAAGACTGCGCGGCTGTTGAAACAGGCGTTGCGATAAATTGGCAATATCGATATGAATTTCATCGCTAAAAGGCAAAATCTCACGGCTGGTAACGATATTGTCGTCGTGAATGAATACCAGGTCAATATCGGCGGTTCCGCCCATTAAAAAATCTTCGCCCAACAACGATCCGGTCAAATAGACCGACACAATGCTTTTGTTGTATCGAACTTTTTCGGCAACCGTATTACGCGCCAGACTCAACAGATTTTCACGTTTAATCCGCATAAAACAAATCCCAGGTAAAAGAGTAAGCCACTCCCCTTTTGATTAATTGGAAAGTGGTAATTCGGGTTGGAAAGGCGCCAGCTTTAGCGTCTGGCGAATGCGATTTTCAACCCATTGTAAATCGTCAGCGCGTGCGACAAAATCAATTTGATTGGAATCCAGTACCAGTACAGGTGATTTTAAAGCCGGATTGTCAATAAAAAATTTATCGTAAGCGTGATTTAATTCTTCAATATAATTACGTTCCATATTGCGTTCATACGAGCGGTCGCGCTGATTAATCCGCTGCATTAACCGATCGGTGGATGCGCGCAGATAAACGATTAAATCAGGTAGTATCATCTTTTCTGCCAGGGCTTCATGAACGCGTTGATACATTTCCAGTTCGTCACCATTTAAATTGATACTGGCAAACAGGGCATCTTTCTCGAAAGTGTAATCGCTGATTAATATCTCACGTTCAGCCAGCATGGCCGGCACAGCCTGGTTTTGCTGGTGATATCGGCTGAGCAAAAAGAACATCTGGGTTTGAAAGGCATAACGTGCCCGATCAGCATAAAAATTGCTCAAAAAAGGATTTTCTTCAAAGACTTCCAGCAAAATGTTGGATTGAAAGGAAGTTTGCAGCATGCGTGCCAGGGTGGTTTTCCCGACCCCGATAACACCTTCAATGGCAAAATACATAAACTATCTGCCCCTCTCCACTCTTTATTTAACCGGCATGTTTTTTAATTGTTGTACCAGGTCTTTAATCACGTCAAAACCACCCTGCCAGAAACTGGCCTGGTGTACGTCGATCCCGGCCTTGGCTAACAATTCAACCGGGGCCTGTGAACCGCCGGCTGACAGCAGGTTGATGTAACGTGGTTTAAATGAATCGCCCTCGCTTTGATACTGGCGATAGAGCGCCAATACCAACAGTTGTCCAAAAGCATAGGCATAAACATAAAACGGCACGTTATAAATATGCGGGATGGAAACCCATTCCCAACGAAATTCATCGTTTATTTCAACCGCATCGCCAAACTGCAAACGTAAGTTTTCCAGATAGGCTTCGCTCAGTTCGTCCACAGTGGCGTTTTGTTGAATCATGTCGTGCGCCTGCCGTTCGAACAGTGAGAAAAAGGCCTGGCGTTGAATGGTGGCATAAGAGTCGTCAATCTGTTTAAAGAGCAGATCACGACGCACATTTTCATCGGTTTCTTCCTTGAGCAGGCGATCGGTGAGCAGCATTTCGCCAAAAGTTGAAGCCGTTTCGGCCAGTGGAAGGCATGAATGCCAGGTAAACAGGCTGTGATCTTCAGATAACATGGAATGAATGGCATGACCCAGTTCATGTGCCATGGTGGCGACATCTTCGGCGTGACCCTGATAGTTAAGATGCACCCAGGGTGTCAGGCGTGGCACTGCACTTAAACAAAATGCGCCGCCGCGTTTACCTTTGCGCACTTCGCTGTCCATATGCTGTTTTTCAAATACGCGTAATGCCAGGCGTGCCATGCGCGGGTCAAAATGTTCAAAAGAATCCAGTACCATCCATGAAGCTTGAGAAAAGGCATAAGTTTTGTTGGAATGCGCCACAGGGGCATAAACATCATAGCGGCGCAGGCGCGGTTGCTTAATCCACTCTGCTTTGAGTTTGAAATAATCCTGAAAG
>JAJTBH010000500.1 GCA_021287005.1 Anaerolineae bacterium | reverse complement strand
TGATCACATCGCTGGACCGCGAGGCAAAACGACTGGGTGTGACGCGTCAATCGATTATCAAAATGTGGCTGGCGGAAAGATTGGAACGGTTAGGTCGTTAAAACCAAAGCCCTCCCCCACCCCACCGCCAAAAGCAGCAAAAAGATGCTTCTGGCATTATTATTTAAAGTATAATAAATTTTTCTTTTTAACCATTGACCAGACCAGAAAATTGGATGGGCTTGAGTGCTCCCCCCCCGACCGCATCAATCAATGCCTGGTTTGCAGGCGGTCATTCTTTGCCCCGGAAAATGGGCTTAATATCAAAAGGTAGGTATAATTATTTACGGAGAATATTTATGGATTTTGATCAAATCCGGCGATTTGCCCCCCAGTTATTCATAATCGCCCAAAAACACGGCATTTCAAAGATTTATGTGTTTGGGTCAATTGCTCGTGGAAGCAGCACGCCTCAAAGCGATATAGATTTTCTGGTTGAAATGCAGGAAGGTCAATCGCTGTTTGGCGTGGCCGGATTTGGTTATGAAGCTGAAAAATTGCTTGGAATCCCGGTCGACGTTGTGCCTGTATCCAGCCTTTCGCAGGTAAACGACCGGGAATTTATCGGTAATATTCAGAGAGAAGCGATTGTTTTATGACACACACCACAAAACTTCTTGGGCATATGCAAAAAGCAATTGAAACAATCGAAACAATTTACAATCCCATTTCATATTTATACAAAGACCATCCGGCTTCCATCCATATGGTGCCATTGGTATCTTCTACCATCTTACTTACAGACATTGACGTCATTTTGCACCATTCCCCCGTTTCAGGATTCAACCGGGTTAATCCATGATAACTGCCAATAAACCACATCATGCCTTCCCGATCGCGTAAAACAGGCGTCGGTCTGTTCCACACCACTTTTACCGGGCCCTCTTCAGCCGCTATAAAATCCGGTGTTCGTTTGATTAATTTATACCAGGTCCCATTCGGTTCTTTCCAGCCATAATCTTCTACCCACAAACGCCCCGTTTTATCAAGATACATATCCGTACCCATTGAAATCGTATAATTTTCCCAATCCAAATATTTAGAGACCCCCAACAGATCGTCTTCCAGAGGTAATACAAATTCCAGTCGAACGGTTTCAGTTTTTGGGTCAAAATGAATCAAATCTCTTGTGCTGTAGGCCCGAATCAACAATTCTCCGTTCCTGGTTATTTGCATACTTATAAATCCACCAAAATATTTGGAGGTCTCCACCTTATTATATTTTTTTATCTCCCCCGATTTTAAGTTATACCGGTACAAGCCGGTTATGGCCGGATAAGGTGCATAAAACCAGTAATTTCCGGTCGCATCGATCAATTTCTCCGGCGTATATTCCACCACCGGCCGCTCATCGGAAACTGGAATTTCAAATGTGTTTTGCTTTTCATTATATTTAACCAGGGTAATGGGCAAATCCAGGTTTTCCCGGTCGACATCTGCACTGGCTAATCCCCACACCGAACCTTTTTTGTCGGAAAAAACATCAAAGATATATTCTTTGGTAGGATTAATTTGACGATCAACAAAAGTCCATTCTTTCGTCCCGCTGTTATATATCAGAAATTTGTATTCTCTCTCTTCGTCATATTCTTCAAAATATCCTTCAAAATTGGATGGTGATACATATTTTACTATCCCGTAAAATCCTGAAAACCAGATTTCTTGATCTCTCTGATAACTGCGTGACAGAATAATCCTTCCCTGGAATACCTTGCCATCCGGATTACGCCAGGGGAGGCTGGCTTCTTTAATCCAGGGTTTAACGGGAGGGATTGCCTCGGCATCAAAATCATAGGCATCCGTTGCGTGATTATCGTTTACGTTCCGAATTTCAACGGGGTAGGCAACGGTTACAACCGGGGGAATGCAATTCTCCGAAGGATTCACCGCCCGGTTTTCCGGTGGATTTACCGCAGGTGAAGCCGGCAGGGTCAAACCCGTTGTGCCCAGGTAAACTATCAGCAAGAGTGCTGCTGTTTTTAACATTTTATTTTTTAACATAAATTCGCCTTATCTTACTTCCACAAATGCTCACTGAAGTATGAAACGTCACTGTTTAAATCCATATGAAAATCGGCATCATATGATTCAACATTCACACCAACTGATTTACAGTCCAAATAGCTCTCATTGCCTCGAGACGATGCGTTTTTTACTTCAACCCCATTTGATGTTAACTCTTGTGCCATTCTCACAAATTGCTCTCGCGTTATCGTAGCTTTACCATCCAAATAGGGTATCTCAGCACACAAACCGGGGTCCATTAAAATTACCTTATCAACAATATTTATAATCCTGTAAGCATTATAAGCTGCTAATAACGCTGCATCTCCGCTAGCGCTAAACCCGACATAGACGACATGGTTATACTTATATAACTCCATGGCTCTTTGCGCCTGACCGATTTTTCCCAAAGGTTTACCGACTGTTTCATCATAACCGGGATAATCATAATAAGAGATTTGGTAACCATTTTCCACCAACCATTTTCCAATACCGAATAGATGTACGATTGCATCCGGGTCTTTTTTCCACTCTTCA
>JAJTBH010000499.1 GCA_021287005.1 Anaerolineae bacterium | reverse complement strand
TTTTTATAATCATTTAACCAGGCGCGTAACGTCTCAAAAGCCTGACCGTAAGTGTGAGTAATGCGTTCCTGCATGTCGGGGCGAATTAATTGAAATGAACTTAAACCATCCTCGAGATGATTTTCCCGATATGTGATGCCCGCCATTAAATCGGCACGCAGCATATCAATTCCAGAAATTGATTGTTGCAACAATAAACGAACATCGGAGGATGAAAGACTTAATTTCCATTGAGGGTGAGCCAATTTGGCCCAATTTAATAAACATTGCACAGAGGGTTCTTCACGTAAACTACGTGATGGACGGTGAGAGCGGCTTAAGATACCAAATTTTTGCAGACGGTTGGTAAGTGAGAAACGCAGCGAGTCGCTTAAAAATGGTGATAAGACAGCAATTTCCGACGGGGCGACTCCTTTTTGGACAAGTATATTAATTTGTTCCGCAACCCCTTCGACCATATCCGGATAATACCGGTAATTTAACAGGTTGTAAGCTTGATTTATTTCTCCGGGGGGGATATTTTCCTTCAATCCGTGATTTATACAAAGCTGCAAAACATTGGATAAACGTTTTAAATCAGGTGAGGTAATAAAATTTTCGGTTAACTCGAAAAAGGTATCACACAAGTCTTTTAAATCCAGAGCGCTTGAGGGGTCGGCGCCTAAAAAGGCACGGTAACCACCATCCAGGTCGTAAATTAAAAGCGCTGATTGCATGTCAGGCAGCCATGAAGCAATACTAAGGTGGGTTACAGGCGTATCTTCTTCAATATTATCAACGATAAGGTGTTGGTAATTGTTTTGAATATAATTTTTGACTAAAGGAGAAGGTAACAAATAATTGTGGAATATTTCAATTTGTAATGAATAATCCAACAAATTGTTATTTAGACAATATTCCCTGAAACGTAAAGCGCAATCTTGTGCCTGGTCATAAATAATATGGCTGTTAGGTTGAGCTGCACGAGCTGATTTCAGTCTATCGGCAATGGAGGCCGGGTTGATTCCGGTAAGAGCGGCTTTATTAAGGTTATCCAAAATCTGGCTCAGGATGCGGTTACGATCCACATTTATGCTTTCGAAATACCCTTCTTCCAACAATGGGGTGACAATTGAGGCCAGATAATATTGGGCGGATTCCAAAGTTAAAAAAGAAGGATGTTTTTGGGATTGTGTAAAACCGGCAGCTTCAGCGACAATTGGCCAAAACAGCGAAATTAGGCGCTGCGCCAGGCCACCCAGAGTCATAATATTTACTGAACCACCGGCCGGTAAAAACGTATCCTGCGCAACGTCATAATAAGGGCCGGCCAGAGTTCTTTGTGGTGTTAATATTAAAATCGATTCAGGAGGAATCCCCTGGTTTAACAAAAATCTTAATCGAGCAGCGCCGACACTGCTTTTCCCCGTCATCGCAGAACCCTGAAGAAATATTTTTTGATCGGACGGTAAATTTACAATGGATAATTGTGCAGTGGTCAATGTTGGCATAAACGTAATTGTACCCCCTCACCGATTTTTCAGGCTACCGGTGCAGCGTTGGATATATAATGCAGTAAAGCGCGTGCCAACAAAGCGTCGGTAGCTGCCCGGTGGGCATTGGGGATTAAAATCTGGCATTCTTTTCCGGCTTTATCGAGCGAATGGTAGCGGTATTGGCGACGTACGTTATCCCATTCGCCTTTAAATTGAGAATAAAGCTGCATAATATCAAAGGATTTAAAATTTTCTTTCCAGGGCAGCCTGTAACGTGTATGAGACTGCTGCATCATTCGCATATCAAATTCGGCATTATATGCACAAATCAGGCGACCCACCAGATGGGTTCTCAGGGTTGGCCAGATTACAGGCCAGGCTGGAGCGTTTTTTACGCTATCATTGGAGATACCATGAACGGCATAAGCATCAGGTGAGATAGACTGGCTGGGCCGCACCAGTGATTCATAAATTAAATTACCCTGGTTATCAATTAATGATATTTCGACAATCTCGTCATTACGCGTCAAACCAGTCGTTTCGGTGTCCAGAAAAATCGGATCGCGACTTAAAACCTCGCGAGCGATTAAGATAGCGTCATTGCGTGGGTTGCGGGGAAGTTGGTTTGTCATAGTTAGTGGATATCCCAATAGCTGATTTCATCCATTTGAACATTAAAATTACCCGAATAACCGCCAATAAAAACACCGATATGGCCGGGATCGGATAATTCGTTATCTGTATAATCCTGTACTTTTTTATCATTAAAATAAAAAGTAAAGCTATTACCTTTAGCCATCACACCAACGCGGTTGGTTTGATTCACACCCGGATTTACCAGAGGAGAGACACCTTGCAAAACGACGCTTGCGCCGGAATTACCCCATTTATATAAAGAGTATGCTCCTGTACAGGTCAAACCAAAATAATATCCCAGCCCGCTGGAATAATCAGGCGCACGATAAACCAGGCCATATTGGTCACTGCCTCCACATGCAACGGTTTTGAAAACCGCTTCAAGGTAGAAGTTTTGCGGCGTTGGGGAAGTTAATCGCCAGGTGCGGAAACCGATGGTGCTGGTACTGGAAAGCGACATGGCGCCATTT
>JAJTBH010000009.1 GCA_021287005.1 Anaerolineae bacterium | reverse complement strand
TCATGGTGCCTGAAACGGGTTCGCCGTGTTCCAGAGCGGGTTTACACAGGTCAAGCAGCACCTGTTTATCCAGCGATTTTTCAAGACCGTGGTCCTGTTCCATCTGGCAATAACGGCCGACATCCGCGCCGACTTCGGGCTGGTAAAGAATATTGGAAAAATCGAGGCCTTTAGCCTTCCAGTGATCAATGGCATGGCGCATTTCCAATTTTTCGCTGTGGCCGACCATTTCATCCAGCGTGCGGAAACCAAGCTGCGCCATGATCTCGCGCAATTCCTGGGCGATAAAGTGCATAAAGTTGATCACATGCTGCGGATCGCCCTTAAAGTTTTTGCGCAGTTCGGGGTTTTGGGTGGCGATACCGGTCGGGCAGGTATCCAGATGGCAGACGCGCATCATGACACACCCCAGAACCACCAGCGGGGCGGTGGCAAAACCAAATTCTTCGGCGCCGAGCAGGGCGGCAATGGCCACGTCACGCCCGGTTTTAAGCTGGCCGTCGGTTTCAACCACAATGCGGCTGCGTAAATTGTTTAATAAAAGCGTCTGGTGCGCCTCGGCCAGGCCCAGTTCCCAGGGTAAACCGGTGTGTTTAATACTGGTCAGCGGGGCAGCACCCGTGCCGCCGTCATAACCGCTGATGAGCACCACATCGGCGTGGCCTTTGGCAACACCGGCGGCAATTGTGCCCACCCCCACTTCGGAGACCAGTTTCACATTGATGCGCGCCTGCGGATTGGCGTTTTTAAGGTCGTGAATTAACTCGGCCAGGTCTTCAATGGAATATATATCGTGGTGCGGCGGCGGTGAAATCAGCCCCACGCCGGGCGTGGAGTGGCGCACTTTGGCGATGTTGGGGTAAACCTTGTGACCGGGGAGCTGGCCGCCTTCGCCGGGTTTGGCGCCCTGCGCCATCTTAATTTGCAGTTCGCGGGCGTTAATCAGATATTCGCTGGTCACGCCGAAACGTCCCGATGCCACCTGTTTGATGGCACTGTTGAGCGAATCACCGTTGGGCAGGGATTTATATCGTTCGGGATCTTCGCCGCCTTCTCCGGTGTTGCTCTTGCCCCCAATGCGGTTCATGGCAATTGCCAGACTCTGGTGGGCTTCCGCGCTGATGGAACCATAGGACATGGCGCCGGTTTTAAAACGTTTGCAGATCGATTCAACCGATTCAACTTCGTCAATCGGAATGGCCTGGTCCGTAAATTTAAATTCGAATAAACCGCGCAGGGTACCCAGCTTTTCGGACTGGTTGTTGATTAATTTACTGTAGTCCTTAAACAGGGTAAAGCTGTTGGTACGGCAGGCAGTTTGCAGTTTATACACCGATTCGGGGTTAAAGAGGTGATGTTCACCGTTCTGCCGCCACTGGTACACCCCGCCCACTTCCAGAGTGTGACCGTTAACCGTGCGGTTCGGGAAAGCCTGTTCATGGCGCAAGCGGCTTTCTTCGGCGATCACATCCATACCCACACCGCCAATGCGCGAGGGCGTCCAGGTGAAATATTTATCGACAAAGTCCTGGTTGAGCCCCACGGCTTCAAAAATCTGCGAGGCGCAGTAACTTTGAACGGTGGAGATGCCCATTTTGGAGATAACTTTAACCACACCCTTCATAATGGCCTTGGTGTAATTTTTCCAGGCGTGTTCGTAGTCGACATCGGTCAAAATGCCCTGGTCAATCATATCGGCGATTGAATCATAGGCCAGATAAGGATTGATGGCCATCACACCGTAACCGATTAACGTGGCAAAATGATGTACTTCGCGCGGCTCGCCGGTTTCGAGCACAAAACCGACCAGGGTGCGTGTGCCTTTGCGAATCAGGTAATGGTGCAGGCCGGAAAGCGCCAGCAGGGCCGGGATGGGCGCGTGGTTTTTATCTACCCCGCGATCCGAGAGAATCAGGATGTTGGCTTCCCCGTTGGCAATAATTTCATCGGCATGGTCGAAGAGGTCTTGCATGGCTTTTTCAAGCCCGGGGCCGCCTTCGGCCGGGTTGTATAAAATGGGCAGAGTTTCGCTTCTGAAATAAAGACGGTTTAAACTGCGTAATTTTTCCAGTTCTTCGTTGGTTAAAATGGGGTGGCGCAGTTTAATCTGACGGCAGTTTTCCGCTTTGGGTTCCAACAGGTTTTGTTCGGAACCGATGATCACCACCGTGGAGGTGATTAATTCCTCGCGGATGGCATCAATGGGCGGGTTGGTTACCTGGGCGAATAACTGTTTAAAATAGTTATAGAGTAACTGCGGCCGGTCGGATAAAACCGCCAGCGGCGCGTCGTTGCCCATTGACCCCAAAGGCTCCGCCCCGCTTTTTGCCATGGGCATCAATAATTTACGCTGATCCTCAAAGGTATATCCGAACGCCTTCTGAAGTTCCAAAACGCTTTCGTGGTCGACCAGTTTTTCCTGCATACCCGCCTGGTCGCCGCCGGAGGTGAACAAAGTTTTCTTTTTGGGCGCCGGCAGTTTTTCAAGGGTCAGCATGTGTTCATCGAGCCACTGCTGGTAGGGGCGCGCAGAGGCAATTTGTTGTTTCACTTCTTCGTCGCTGACAATACGGCCTTCCTGCGTATCAATCAGGAGCATACGTCCCGGTTCAAGCCGTCCTTTAAAAAGGATTTTTTCGGGGGCGATATCGAGCACGCCCACTTCGGAGGCCAGAATGACCTGGTCTTCGCGGGTGATGTAATAACGCGCCGGACGCAGGCCGTTGCGATCCAACACGGCGCCAATGCTGATGCCGTCGGTGAAACCAATCGCAGCCGGGCCATCCCAGGCTTCCATCAGAGCGCTGTGATATTCGTAAAAAGCCTTCTTTTCGGGCGTCATACTTTCGTGATTGTTCCACGGTTCGGGAATCATCATCATCATGGCGTGCGGCAGCGAACGCCCGGCCAGCACCATCAATTCAAGAAAGTTATCAAACATACCCGAGTCGCTGGTATCGTTATTGATCACCGGCAGCACCTTGGCCAGGTCTTTGCCAAACAGGGCCGATTCATACCGGGTCTGTTCGGCAAAAATCCAGTTGATATTACCGCGCAGGGTGTTGATTTCGCCGTTGTGAATGATGTAACGATAGGGATGCGCGCGGTCCCAACTGGGGAAAGTATTGGTGCTGAAACGGGAATGCACCATTGCCAGAGCCGATTCCATGCTGGGGTCTGACAGATCAAGGAAAAATTCCCCCACCTGTTCGGGCATCAACATGCCCTTAAAGATGATGGTTTTATAAGACAGGCTGCAAATATAAAAATCCTTACAACCGGGCAGGGCGGCATCGCGAATGGCTTTTTCGGCCAGGCGGCGGATGATATATAACTTACGTTCAAAGGCCAGGTTGTCTTTAATGTGCGGGTGGCGTTCGATGAATACCTGGCGTACCACGGGTTTGCAGTCGCGGGCTTTATCGCCCAGAGTGCTGTCGTCGGTGGGCACGGTGCGCCAGCCGAGCACTTTTTGTTCTTCGTCTTCGACGATTTTTTCAAAAATGCTTTCAAACTGGCGGCGCTGCTCGTCATTGGCGGGCATAAAAAGCATACCCACGCCATATAAATCGGGCGGCGGAAGTTGAATGCCGAGCGCCGGGCAGACCTTCTGGAAGAAAAGGTGCGGAACCTGGATTAAAATACCGGCGCCATCGCCGGTATTGGCCTCGCAGCCGCAGGCGCCTCGGTGCGCCATGTTTCGTAAAACGGTCAGACCCTGGTTTACAATCTGGTTCGATTTTTTGCCCTTAAAGTTGACCACAAAACCGGCTCCGCAGGCATCATGTTCAAAACGCGGGTCATAAAGCCCCTGTTTTTGAGGTAAGCCGTTAGAGTGTGTGAAAATATCTTGGTTCATGGTATGACTCCTGTTTGATAAAGAAAGACCAATAACCGGCGAGTAATGATTAAAAAGTTGTGGTAAGCGGCTCAAAAGCCGAATGAGATTTTGTTTTTAAAACAAAAATAAAGACAAAATTTTTATTCCCCCATTTTTGCACACAACAGGACTTTTCCCTGAGGACTGATTTATTCAGTGAAGCGGAGGGAGCCGGTGAAAGAACCTGTAATAGATGTGCAGACATATTAACCATCGACATGGTTTTTCCTGGTGTGGGTAGTATGGTTTGAGAGACCGGTGAAAGTCCCTCGTGGAAAATACCATATACCTATGTCATTGGGGATGCTGTACTGAACTGACGACAATGAGCAGCAAATTTTTTATAAGCTGCTCTGGACAAGTGAAGAATGGCAGGATTATACCATGATTTGTATCCTGTCAAGGGAGCCGGGCGGGTAATTTTTGGGATAATTTTTGGCGCTGGTTAACTTTTAACCGTTGATTTCAGGTAAAATTGTTGTATGATGGTTTAATCGGCACCAGTTTACCCGGTTTTGTCATCAATTTTGGCGAATGTATTGACAACTCTTTTGATTCTTGTATAATACTAATAATTAAATTTTAATGGGAATTTATTAAACGATGTCACCCAACTTGTTCGTCATTATTATTGCTATTCTCCTGGTTCTCGTCCTTATTGAGAGCCTATTTACAGTTGGGTTGGCTAAGGTGAGTTCCAAGAGAGTTTGAAATAATAAAAAATAACTAAAGCCACCCGATCAAAACGGGTGGCTTTTTTTTTACAATATTTAATTTCCAAAATGGAGGCATATCGTGCGTTCAGACTTAGTTAAAAAAGGCTTCGAAAGAGCTCCTCATCGTGCGTTGTTAAAGGCCACTGGCGTGACCGATAATGATATGAATAAACCGTTTATCGCCGTTGTTAATTCATATATTGATATTATTCCCGGTCATGTTCATTTGCAGGAGTTTGGCAAGAAGATTAAAGAAGCCATTCGTAAGGCTGGCGGCGTTCCATTTGAGTTTAATACCATTGGCGTTGATGATGGCATTGCAATGGGGCATCTGGGAATGAAATATTCCCTGCCGTCGCGCGAGTTAATCGCAGATAGTGTGGAAACCATGTTGGAAGCACACCGCTTCGACGGTATGGTGTGTATCCCGAACTGCGACAAAATTGTCCCGGGGATGTTGATGGCAGCGATGCGTGTTAACATCCCCGCGATTTTTATTTCGGGCGGCCCCATGGCCACCGGCCACCTGCCGGATGGCCAGGCGGTTGACCTGATTTCGGTTTTTGAAGGCGTGGGCGCCTATAAAACCGGCAAAATCGATGCGGCCCGTTTGAAATTGATCGAAGATTTCGCCTGTCCTTCCTGTGGTTCCTGCTCGGGCATGTTTACCGCCAACAGCATGAACTGTCTGATGGAAGTGCTTGGCCTGGCCCTGCCCTATAACGGCTCGGCCCTGGCGCTCAGCCCCGAACGGGACGTGATGGCAGAAAAAGTCGGCGGCTTGATTTTGCAACTGGTTGAAAAAAATATCACCCCGCGTATGATCGTGACTCCCGAAGCCATCGACGATGCCTTTGCTCTGGATATGGCCATGGGCGGCTCAACCAATACCGTTTTGCATACACTGGGTATTGCCAATGAAGGCGACATAAAATATCCGCTCGAGCGGATTAACGCCGTGGCCGACAGGGTGCCGCACCTGTGCAAGGTCAGCCCTTCGGGCAAATGGCACATGGATGATGTCCATCGCGCGGGCGGCGTTCCGGCCATTCTCAAACGCCTGGCCGAAAACAGTGATATTTTGCATCTCGACCGTATAACCGTCACTACCAAAACTCTGGGCGAAAACATTAACATGGCGTCGGTCAAGGATGAAGAAGTTATCCGGCCTTATTTACAGCCTTATTCCACACGCGGCGGTCTCTCCATTTTGTTCGGCAACCTGGCGCCCAAAGGCGCCGTGATTAAAGTGGCCGGTGTGGATCCTTCAATGATGGTATTTTCCGGCCCTGCCAACATCTTTGAATCACAGGAAGATGCCATGGAAGGTATCATGGGCGGCAAGGTTAAAGCCGGTGATGTGGTTGTTATCCGCTACGAAGGGCCGCGCGGCGGTCCGGGTATGCAGGAAATGTTGAGCCCCACCAGTGCCATTATGGGCATGGGGTTGGGGGATAAAGTGGCCTTGATTACCGATGGACGGTTTTCCGGCGGCACCCGCGGCGCATGTATCGGGCATGTCTCACCCGAAGCGGCGGCTCGCGGTCCGATCTCCATTGTGGAACAGGGCGATATGATTGAAATTGACCTGAATGCACGTTCCTTAAATGTCAGGCTCTCCGATGAGGTCATTGCCAGCCGCACGGAAGCCCTGCCGCCTTTTGAACCGTCTATTCAGAGCAAATGGTTACGGCGTTATTCTCACTTTGTCACCAGCGCTGATACGGGCGCCGTGTTGCAAGATTAATCAAAATTAACCCGAGACAATCCAAGAACCGGATAAGTTGTATCTAGTAACAGGTAAGGAGGAGAGGATGAAACGAAAATTAACAGGTGCCGAGATATTGTGGGAATCACTGTTGAACGAAGGCGTTGAAGTGGTCTTTGGTTTCCCCGGTGGACAAAACCTGCCCATTTATGACGCTATGGGTAAATATCCGGCCATTCACCACGTATTGGTACGCCACGAACAGGGCGCGGCTCACGCTGCTGATGGTTATGCCCGTGTAAGCGGCAAAGTGGGGGTTGCGCTGGCCACATCCGGTCCGGGCGCCACCAACCTGGTCACCGGCATTGCCAACGCCATGATGGATTCCATCCCCACCGTCTTTATCACCGGCCAGGTTCCGGCTGCATTAATCGGTTATGACGCCTTTCAGGAAGCCGATGTAACCGGTATTACCCTGCCGATTACCAAACATAATTACCTGGTAACCGATGTAAACGAGTTGGGGCGTGTGGTGCGCGAGGCCTTTTATATCGCCCGCACCGGTCGTCCCGGCCCGGTTTTAATCGACATTACCAAAAACGCACAGATTGCATCGATTGAATGGGAACCGGATAACACCCCCATTCAACTGCCGGGATATCGCCCCGACCTGCGCCCGATTTCAGAAGATTTTGAGCAGGCGATCGATATGATTAAACATGCCAAACGGCCTTTAATCCTGGCCGGGCATGGTGTGTTGATGAGCGGTGCCATGCAGGAACTGCGTTATTTTGCCGAAGCGACACACACACCGGTTGCCATGACCCTGCTGGGCCTGGGCGGTTTCCCGGCCAGCCACCCGCTTTACCTGGGCATGATGGGCATGCACGGCGAAGCCTGGGTTAACCATGCCATTCAGGAAGCCGATCTGCTGCTGGCCATGGGCATGCGTTTCGATGACCGCGTTACGGGCGATTTAAGAACCTACGCCCCCAACGCCCGCAAGATTCATTTTGAAATTGACCCCTCTGAAATTAATAAAAACGTTAAAGTTGACCTGGCTTTAATCGGCGATCTGCGCGAGAGCCTCTCGCAGATTAACCCCAATTTGCCCAAACTGGAACATGGCGACTGGATGGCCTTCATCAATGAAAGCCGTAATGAAGCCAACCAGCGTGATATCCAGAATATTCCCGACGACGGCCATTTACGCGCGCCGCATGTGATCAGTGACCTGTGCAAACATACCCAGGGCAAGGCCATCATTGTCACCGATGTAGGCCAACACCAGATGTGGGCTGCACAGTATTACAGCACTGATACCCCCAATAATTTTGTCACTTCGGGCGGCCTGGGAACGATGGGTTTTGGCCTGCCGGCCGCCATGGGCGCCAAGTTTGGCCGCCCTGAAGATGAGGTCTGGATCGTTGCCGGAGACGGCGGTTTCCAGATGACCATGATGGAATTACAAACCCTGAAACAGGAAGGCATCAAGGTTAATGTTGCCATCATCAATAACGGTTATCTGGGTATGGTGCGCCAGTGGCAGGAGTTCTTCTATGAGAGCCGCTATCACGGCACACCCATCTCCAGCCCCGATTTTGTGAAAATTGCCGAAGCGCACGGCCTTTCGGGACGTACAGTCACCGAACGTAAGGATGTGGAAGGCGCCATTGAATGGGCGCGCCAGCAGCCCGGCACCACCGTAATTGAATTCAGGGTCGAAGCGGAAGATGCAGTTTACCCGATGGTGCCAGCCGGCGCCAGCCTGCACCAGATGATCCGCCGCCCGATGATGGCCAACCCCAATAAATAGGAGGGCGATATGCAGCACACTTTTGTGGTTCTGGTAGAAGACAAACCCGGCGTAGCCAATCGGATTTCGTCCATTTTCCGCCGCCGCGGTTTTAATATGGTGTCGCTTACGGTCAGCCCGACCGAAAAAACCGGCATTTCACGTTTTACCATCGTGATGGACAGCGATAAACGCGAAGCCTACCGCTTAAAGAGTTATTTATATAAGCTGGTAAATGTTTTACGTGTGGATGATTTGACCGATAAGGCCAATGTCAACCGCGACATGGCGTTGATTAAGATTCACGCCAATGCCAATAATCGAACCGAGATCATGCAGTTGGTTGAAGTTTTCCGCGCACGTGTGGTGGATGTGGCCAACGAGGCTTTGATTGTAGAAATTACGGGGACTCAGGACAAGATTGACGGTTTCATTGAGGTGCTGCGCCCGTATGGCATCATTGAGATGGCAGCCAGCGGCGCAGTAGCATTGATGCGTGGTCCTGTATCAGTCTACAGCGTGGAGGGAGAGGCAGTTTAAAGATTTGTGTTAACACTATGGGCTCAATTTTTGAGCCCATAGGTTTAATAAGGTCATACATGGTAATTAAAACCATTCGGCTTAATCACTAAATTTTTTATGACATAGGAGAAGAAACAACATGGCAAAAATTCAATTTGGAAATGTAGAAGAAGATGTCGTCACCCGGGATGAGTTTCCCCTTGAAAAGGCCCGTCAGGTCTTAAAGAACGAGACCGTTGCGGTTTTGGGTTATGGTGTGCAGGGCCCTGCCCAATCGCTCAATATGCGCGATAACGGCATTAACGTAATCATCGGTCAGGAACCCAGCGACAAAGTCTATTGGGATAAGGCTATTCGCGATGGTTGGGAACCCGGAAAAACCCTCTTCTCACTCGAAGAGGCTGCCGAACGCGGCACCATCATTCAATACCTGGTCTCGGACGCTGCCCAGATGATGACCTGGCCGCGCATCAAAACCCACCTGAAAAAAGGCGATGCCCTTTATTTCTCACACGGTTTCTCCATCGTCTATAAAGAGCAGACCGGCGTTATTCCCCCCGCCGATGTGGATGTGATCATGGTTGCCCCCAAGGGTTCCGGCACCAGTGTGCGCGCCAACTTTATTGACGGCAGCGGTATCAACAGCAGTTATGCCGTTTTCCAGGACGCTACCGGTAACGCTATGGACCGCACCCTGGCCCTCGGCATTGCCGTCGGTTCCGGTTACCTCTTCCCCACCACCTTCCAGCTCGAAGTTTACTCCGACCTGACCGGTGAACGCGGCGTTTTGATGGGCGCCCTGGCCGGCATGATGGAAGCCCAGTTTAATACCCTGCGCTCCAACGGCCACTCCCCCAGCGAAGCCTTCAACGAAACCGTTGAAGAATTAACCCAGAGTTTAATTCGCCTGGTTGCCCAGAACGGTATGGACTGGATGTACGCCAACTGCTCAACCACCGCCCAACGCGGCGCCCTGGATTGGCGGCACAAGTTCCGCGATGCCACCCAGCCCGTTTTTAACGAGCTTTACAAAAGTGTCGTCACCGGCGAAGAAACCCGGGTTGTGCTCAAGGCCAACAGTGCTCCCGACTATCGCGTTAAACTCGATGCCGAGTTAAAAGAAATGCGCGAATCCGAAATGTGGCGCGCCGGCGCTGCCGTGCGCTCACTGCGCCCCGAAAACTGGAAAAAATAGAACTGTTTACACAAGAGTTGTCGTAAGTATCAGAGAAACGGGAGTTTTTTCAGGGCTTTTCCCTGAAAAAACTCCCCAACGACGAGCAGGTTTAGTTAAAAGACAAGTGATAAGGAGCTTCCATGGAAAGTTACGTACGCATATTCGATACCACCCTGCGCGATGGCGAACAATCGCCAGGCGCAACCATGACCTCGGCTGAAAAGCTGGAGCTGGCTCGCGCTCTTGCCAGGCTTGGGGTCGATGTGATTGAAGCCGGCTTTCCGGCCGCTTCGCCTGACGACCTGGAAGCTGTTCGCCGGATTGCGGTCGAAGTGGGTAATGCTGCCGACGGCGGTCGCGCGCCCATTATTTGCGGGCTGGCGCGCGCCTCGCAGAATGATATTGAAAAAGCCTGGCAGGCTGTGCGTTATGCCGCCCGCCCGCGCATTCATACTTTTCTGGCGACTTCACCCATTCATATGGAATATAAACTCAAGATGAGCCCTGAAGAAGTGGTCTCGCGGGTGAAAGATATGGTTGCCCTGGCGACCAGCCTCTGCCAGGATGTTGAATTCAGCCCCGAAGACGCCGGGCGCAGCGATCCCGAATTCCTCTACCGCGTTTTGGAAGAGGCGATTAAATCGGGCGCTACCACGCTTAACATTCCCGATACGGTCGGTTATACCATTCCGGAAGAATTTAATAAATTAATTTCAGGCATTATTCAAAATACTCCTGGTATCGACAAATGTATCGTCTCGGTGCACTGTCATAATGATCTGGGGTTGGCAACGGCCAACACACTGGCGGGCATTGCCGCCGGTGCGCGCCAGGCCGAAGTTACCATCAATGGCATCGGCGAACGTGCCGGCAACACCTCACTTGAAGAAGTGGTGATGGCGCTCGAAACGCGCAAACCGATCTTCGGGCTGCATACCGGCATTGACACCACCCAGATTGTGCGCCTGAGCAAGATGGTCAGCAATTACACCGGCATTGTGGTGCAGCCTAACAAGGCCATTGTGGGCGCCAACGCCTTTGCGCACGAAGCCGGCATCCATCAGGACGGCATGCTCAAACACCAGCAGACTTATGAAATTATGCGCCCCGAGATGGTCGGCGCATCGCATACCAAACTGGTGCTGGGTAAACATTCGGGCCGTAATGCGTTGAAAAACCGCATGCAGGACCTGGGTTACAACCTCTCGGTCGAGGAGCTGGATAAACTCTTTGCCCGTTTTAAACTGTTGGCTGATAAAAAGAAGACGATTACCGATGCCGATCTGGAAGCACTGGTATCGGATGAACTTTACCAGCCGCGTGAAATTTTCACCCTCGACGGCCTTCAGGTGGCCTGCGGCACGATGGGCATGCCCACTGCCACAGTGCGCCTGCGCGGCCCCGATGGTGAACTGCACGTGAAAGCGGCCGTGGGAACCGGGCCGGTGGACGCCGTTTATAAGGCGATTGACCTGGTGATCGACGCTCCCGCTATTTTGACCGAGTTTTCCATTCACGCCATTACCGAGGGCATTGATGCGCTTGGTGAGGTGACCGTAAGAATCGCCGGCTCGGATGGAGAGCACGTGTTACACGCCATGCAGGAAGTTGAATCGCCGCGCAGTTATGGCGGTTACGGCGCCGATACCGATATCATTGTGGCCAGCGCCAAAGCTTATCTGTCGGCATTAAATAAACTTCTCGTCGCCAGCGGCAAGTTTGACGAGGTGGTCAGCGAACCCGTGGCGGCTTGAATCGGAAAAGGAGCGGCGTGATGGTGAGCCGCCGCTCCGGATTTTTTTTGTGGAGGAGAAGATGAACCCCAGTTATAAATCCAACGAACAGCATTTTTATCCCGAAGGATATACCGAAAAATTTTTCATGAAATTTCAAACCACACCCTCACGCCCCGATATGGTTGAAGGCGAGGCGCATGAAGTGAATTCAGTTCAGGAAGTTGAAAATTTTTCCCGCAATAAAACCTGGACTAAAACCACCGACGCCTGGGTATAAGGAGCCGTATGACCCAACCAAAGACGCTTTTTCAGAAGATATGGGATCGCCATATCGTCGCTCAAGAACCCGATTCTCCTGCGATTCTTTACATTGATCTGCACCTGATTCACGAAGTGACCTCACCGCAGGCTTTTACCGGTTTGCGCCAGCGAAACTTAAAGGTGCGTCGTCCGGATAAAACCGTGGCAACCGTCGATCATGGCGTTCCGACCCTGATCTCAAACCCGGCCGATCCGTTTACCCGTCTGGATTTTGCTGACGATCTCTCCCGCAAGCAAATTAACCAGTTGGATGAAAACACCAGCCAGTTTGGCATTCGTTATTTTGGCCTGCAAAGTCGCAACCAGGGCATTGTGCATGTGATTGGCCCTGAATTGGGCCTGACCCGCCCGGGCATGACCATTGTGTGCGGCGACAGCCACACCTCAACCCACGGCGCTTTTGGCGCCCTGGCCTTTGGCATCGGCACCAGCGAAGTGGAACATGTGCTGGCGACCCAGTGCCTGTTGCAGCGCCAGCCCAAAACCATGCAGGTGCGTGTGGATGGCAGCCTGCCCGAGGGTGTGACTGCCAAGGATATCATTCTGGCGATTATTGCCAAAATTGGCGTGGGCGGCGGCACCGGGCATGTGCTTGAATATACCGGCTCGGCCATTCGAGCGCTGACAATGGAAGCGCGCATGACCGTCTGCAATATGTCGATCGAAGGCGGTGCGCGCGCCGGTATGATTGCCCCGGACGATACCACCTTTGCTTATCTGGCCGGACGCGAATATTCGCCCAAGGGTGCCGATTGGGATAAAGCCGTGGCCGACTGGCGTTTGCTGCCCAGCGACGAAGGCGCCCAATATGACCAGACCATTGTTCTGGATGGTTCTGCCTTGCAGCCCATGATCACTTTTGGCACCAACCCCGGCATGGGCATGGCCATCACTGCGCCGCTGCCCGACCCGGCCGCCATTGGCGATGCCAATCAGAAAGCTGCTCTTGAAAAAGCGTTAAATTATATGGGTCTGCAACCCGGCCAATCCCTGTTGGGGCAGAAAATCGATGTGGTCTTTATTGGAAGCTGCACCAATTCGCGCATTTCAGACCTGCGCCTGGCTGCCGGTATGATTAAAGGCCGTAAGGTAGCCGAGGGTGTACGCACCCTGGTGGTGCCCGGCTCACATGCGGTTAAAGCCCAGGCTGAAGCCGAAGGCCTGGATGTGATCTTTAAGGAAGCCGGCGCCGAATGGCGTGAACCGGGCTGTAGTATGTGCATTGCCATGAATGGCGATCAGCTTGAACCCGGCCAGTATGCGGTTTCGACTTCAAACCGCAACTTTGAAGGACGCCAGGGCAAGGGCGGCCGCACCTTTTTGGCCAGCCCGCTCACGGCTGTGGCGGCTGCCGTAACCGGTAAAGTAACCGATGTCAGGACGGTGATGCATGGCTAAATTTACAACGCTTAAATCCCGCGTGGTGGTGATGCCGGTGAATGATATTGACACCGATCAGATCATTCCGGCGCGTTTTTTGAAAGTGACCGATAAACTGGGCCTGGGTAAAAACCTGTTTTCCGACTGGCGTTATAACGCCGACGGTTCACCCAAAGCCGATTTTGTGTTAAACAAACCTGAAAGCGAAGGCGCGCAGGTGCTGTTGGCCGGTGATAATTTTGGCTGCGGCTCATCCCGCGAGCATGCCCCCTGGGCATTAACCGGTTATGGTTTTCGCGCCGTCATTTCCACCTCGTTTGCCGATATTTTCCGTAATAATTCTTTAAAAAACGGGCTGCTGCCGATCATTGTGGACGCCAAAACGCACCAGTCGCTCTTTGAAATTTTGGAAGAGATTCCCAATGCCGAAATTTCGGTTGATTTGCAGAATCAAACCGTTTCGCTGCCCACCGGGCACCAGGTTTCCTTCCCCATTGACGGTTTTTCGAAATCCTGCCTGTTAAATGGCACCGATGAATTGGGGTATATCCAATCGTTTGACGACCGCATCAGCGCCTACGAAAAAGCCGCAGCGTTTTAACCTGTTTTAAAAATACCCATTTGCAGGGCGGGAAACCGCCCTGCTTTTCTTGAAAAAATCATAAAGAGGGAAGTCGACCATGAAAGCAAATATCGTTTTATTGCCCGGCGACGGCATTGGCCCCGAGGTTGTGGGCGAAGCCCGGCGTATATTGGAGCATGTAGCCGGTAAATTTGGACATGAATTTTCTTTTGATGTGCACCAGATAGGCGGCGCATCCATTGATCAGTTTAACTCGCCATTAACCGACGAAACCCTGGCGGCCTGTAAAGCGGCCGATGCCGTTTTGTTGGGCGCGGTGGGTGGCCATAAATGGGATAATAATCCCCCGGCTTTACGCCCCGAAACCGGCCTGCTGGCGCTGCGCAAGGGATTGGGTGTCTTTGCCAATTTGCGCCCGGTTAAGGTGCACCCCGATCTGCTTTCGGCTTCACCGATTAAAGCCGAGCGTCTGGCCGGGGTGGATATCATTGTGGTGCGTGAACTGACCGGCGGCCTCTATTTCGGGCAGCCCAAAAAACGTGAAATGCGCGACGGCCATGAATATGCCGTTGATACCCTGGAATATTTCGACTATGAAGTGCGCCGTGTGATGGAACTGGCTTTTCGCCTGGCCTCCGGCCGTAGCAAAAAAGTGGCCTCGGTGGATAAAGCCAACGTATTGGAATCATCCCGCTTGTGGCGCAAAATTGCCAACGAAGTGGCGGCGGCCAACCCTGAGGTCAGCATTGAACATGTGCTGGTGGACACGGCCTCAATGAAACTGGTAACCAGCCCGGCCACTTTTGACGTGATGGTGACCGAAAACATGTTTGGCGACATTCTCACCGATGAAGCTTCGGTGCTTTCCGGCTCAATGGGCATGCTGCCTTCGGCTTCATTAGGCTCCGGCGGACCCGGTTTATATGAACCCATCCACGGCTCGGCTCCCGACATTGCCGGAAAAGGCATTGCCAACCCGCTGGGCACCATTCTCAGCTCGGCTTTGATGTTGCGATATTCGTTTAACCTTGAACATGAAGCCGCTTGCATTGAAGCCGCGGTGGATGCGGCCATCAGTGCCGGCTGCCGCACAGCCGACCTGGGCGGTTCTCTGGGCACCCGCCAGATGGCTGATGAAGTGCTGGCAAGACTGGCTTAAGGTATGTTTCGGATCCTCCCGCCCGGCTGTTTCAACCGCTACGGGACGCCGTGTATTAATTTTCTAAAGGAGTGAAACATTATGGGAGTTGAACAATATATCTGGATGGATGGCAAACTGGTCGAAGAATCCAAGGCCAGCATGCCATTCTTAAATGGCGCTGCTCATTACGGCGCAGCCGTGTTTGAGGGCATTCGCTGTTATGATACCGAACGCGGCCCGGCTGTTTTTCGCCTGCGCGAACATATGGAACGCCTGGTCGATTCGGCGGTCGTTTTCGGTTTCCGCTCTCTGCCTTATTCGGTGGATGAACTGTGCCAGGCGACGATCGATACGGTTAACGCCAACGGCCTTAAAGAATGTTACATTCGCCCCTTAATTTATGCCGTCAATAATATGGGGCTCAATCTGGATGCTTATAAAGCTGCGGTGGGCATTGCCGCCTGGGAATGGGGCGCTTATCTGGGCGCTGAAGCCCGCATGGCCGGCGTGCGCGCCAACGTTTCATCTTTTACCCGCCATCATGTAAATGTTACCATGACCAAAGCCAAGGTGGCCGGAAATTACAGCAACAGTATGATGGCAAAAACCGAATCGGTGCGCCTCGGTTTTGACGAAGCCATCATGCTCGATCCGCAGGGTTATGTGGCCGAGTGCACCGGAGAAAATCTTTTCCTGGTACGCGATGGTAAATTAATTACCTCGCCGACTGCGCCGGTGCTGGAAGGCATTACGCGCAGTTCGGTGATTGCCCTGGCCAAAGACGCCGGCATTGAGGTGCTTGAGCTTCCCATTTCGCGCGACCAGCTTTATATTGCCGACGAACTGTTTGTTTGCGGTTCGGCCGCCGAAGTGATTGCCATCCGCGAGGTGGATTTTAGAACCATCGGCGCTGGCAAGATGGGCCCCGTGACCCAGAAGATTCAACAAATATATGACGCCGCCATTCACGGCAAACATGCCCTCTCAAAGGGCTGGCTGGCGTATTGTAAATAAACCTTTTTAAATAAAAGACCGGATGCGCCGAAAATTGACCATCCGGTCTCTCTTTTAGCCTGTTTTAACTGACACACTGCACTGTCATGCCAAAAATATGACTCCGGCTGTGACTGAGGTTAGGCACACGATCGATCAATTTTGTTTATACTCCTAACACATCGTTTCGTGGAGGAAAAAATGTCATCATCCTATCTAATCACCTGTTGTTCTACCGCCGATCTGCCGTTAAATTATTTTCAAGAAAGAAAAATTCCTTTTGTTTGTTTTCATTTTAATTTAAATGGACAGGAGTATGCGGATGATCTCGGTCAGAGTATGTCATTTGAGACGTTTTACGCCAAAATAGATGCAGGCGCCATGCCGACCACCTCGCAGGTAAACGTAGGCGAGTTTATTGCCTTTTTTGAGCCGTTTCTGGCGGAGGGCAAAGATATCCTGCATATTTCGCTTTCATCGGGGTTGTCGGGAACGTATAACTCTGCTTTGCTGGCGCGCGAACAACTACAACAGAAATATCCGGAACGTCATATTTATATCGTCGATTCGTTGGGCGCGTCTTCGGGATATGGCCTGTTGGTGGATATGGCGGCCGATTTAAGAGAAAGCGGCGCAAGCCTGGAAGAAGTTTTTGCCTGGCTGGAAAAGAATAAACTTAATATCCACCACTGGTTTTTCTCAAGCGACCTGACCCATTACAAACGCGGTGGAAGAATCTCGGCCGCATCGGCTGCCGTGGGCAGTTTATTAAACATCTGCCCGTTGATGAATATGGATAACAACGGAAAATTGATCCCGCGGGAAAAAGTGCGCGGTAAAAAATCGGTCATGCAAAAAATTGTTCAAAAAATGGAAAAATATGCCGTAGACGGTGCGTTATATTCCGGTAAATGTTTTATTTCCAATTCGGCTTGTTATCAGGATGCCCGTTTGGTAGCCGATCTGATTGAAGAGAAATTTCCGCATCTCAATGGAAAGGTCATGATTAACAGCGTCGGCACGGTGATCGGTTCGCACACTGGGCCGGGCACGGTGGCCTTGTTTTTTGTGGGCGACTCGCGCATCGATTGAGAAATTAACCGAGACACAAAAACAGGGACGAGCTTTTGAAGGCAGTCCCTGTTTTAATTTAATATAAATTTGGAATCGGGATCAAAAATGAAGCTATTTTTGAATATGTCACAAACCGGTATTGTTTTTAATTGTTTGAGCGGTTTTTGCTCTGGCAGATTTAAATCTCAACCAATCCGCTTGTAACGGTTACGGCCTGACCGGCCAGAAATACGCGGTCTTGTGCCAGGCGCAGGCGCAGCGTGCCGCCGCGCGGCGAGGCCTGGCGGGCAACCAGGTTGTTTTTGCCCAGTTTTTGCGCCCAGTAAGGCGCCAGCCGGCAATGAATGGAGCCGGTCACCGGGTCTTCATTTACCCCGACGCTTGGGGCAAAATAACGCGAAACGATATCATAAGCCGGTGGTTGGCCGGCGGCCGTGATGCCAACGGAGCGCAGGTTCACCTGTGCCAGACGGGCAAAATCCGGTTGGCAGGCCTGCACTTCGGCCTCGCTGCCCAGTTCAACAACATAAATGTTATCATCGCGGCTGATTAAGACGGGGTCGGAAACTCCCAGGCTTTCCAATAAACCGGCCGGGGCCTGCGCCGTGACCAGCGGGCACGCCGGGAAGTTTAACTCGATCCAATCATGCAAACGGTGAGCGGTTAATAATCCGCTGAGTGTATAAAAGTGAATATCCCGGTCGGACGCTTCCCGGCCGGTTTGCCAGAGCACGAACGCGCTGGCCAGGGTGGCGTGCCCGCAAAGCTGCACCTCCACGCGCGGGGTAAACCAGCGCAGGCGATAACCATCCTTTTCGGGCGTTAAAAATGCGGTTTCTGAAAGCGCCATTTCAGCCGCAAAAGCCTGCATCCACTGCTCGGAAACAGGTTCCGGCGGCAGACAAACTGCCGCCGGGTTGCCGGCAAAGGCGGTGGCGCTAAACGCATCCACATGAAAAACGGGAATCTTCAAAGATTACTCCGCGGGAATATAAATGCTGGTGTGATAAAGGGCTGTGGGATAGTCTTTTAAATACAGGTCAAAATCGAAATCATCATCAAAGGCAGCCATTGGCCCGGAGCAGGTGATACGTTTGGGTAATTTGGTGGAAACCGTACAGGTGTATTCCTTGTTCTGATTCACCAGGGCGTAAAATTCCCCTTTGGGTTCTTCGGGCAATTCAAGCGTAATAAAATAATACCAGTTGCCTTCCACTTTGCCATGCAGAATGACTTTGGCTTTGCTGAAATCAGCGCCGGCGTTGGCGGTTGGCGTCAGGGTAATGGTAGGAGAAGGGGTGATGGTAGGCGTGGGCGTATTGGTTGGAATGGGGGTTTTGGTAGGCGCCGGGGTGGGCGTATCGGTGGGCGGCATGGGGCTGGGTGTCGGCGTCGGGGTGCTGAACAGGCCCGAACAGGCTGTGGCCGATAACAACAAACTTACCATAAGCGTTAAAAATAAAAGGCGTGATATTTTTTTCATAATTATGTTTCTCCATCAATGACATATTATAATGCTCTCGCCCACAATTTGTGTTTTCCTTGTTAAAAAAACACAATCTGTAAGCGTGACGGGTGCAGAAGACGTTTTTATTGAGCCGTTGATGAAATATACGTTTGTAAAAGTAAAAAAGTTGTGGGAAATCCGCGTTTAACGTTTGATCAAATATCCGGCAGTGCTTAAAACGGTGCAGGCGGCATCCAGCGCGTGAGCGCGCACCAGCACATAATCGGTATCGTAAGTTGAGAGGGCGAAAATGCTGATACCGGCTGCGGCCAGCGGCGCAGCAATGGCTGAAAGAATGCCGGTCAGGCTAAAATCGAGCGGGCCGAGCACCTTAAAAGCACGCCAGTTGCCTTCAACGGCCCAGTCGGTCGTTAAAGCCGCTTTTTTCTTGAGTAAATTTTCATCCAATAACAGGGATGTTTCATCATCCGTGCGGGCGGCGCAAAAGAACGGCTGCCGCCAGACCCAGGCGGGAATTTTCGCCCCGGGCTCCAGGCGGCAGACGGCCAGAGACTGCGGTAAAACGCAAAGAGTTAAAGCCATAAGATCAAAGGTTGCACAACCAAACACCCAGAATAGCCATGGTGCCCCCGGCAATTTGCACGGTATAAGCCTGTTCGCCAAGTAAAACAGCGATCAGCAGCCCGATCACCGGTTCCAGGTTGCCAAATGCCCCGGCAACGGTGGTGTCAAGATGACTGAGGGTGAAGTTCCATAAGAAAAATGAAATAGCCGAAGCGCCCAGACCCAGGTAAACCAACACGGCAATGCCGCCCGGTGTGAAATGGGGCAATCCCTGGCTCGCCAGTTCCCAGGCGGTGAAGGGCAGAGAGGCCGCCAGAGTGGCAATAAATACGGCGGCTGTAATTGCCAGAGACGAAGCCAGGCCGGATACACGTTTGCCCTGAATGGTATATACCGTCCAGGCTACCACGCTGACAATGACCAACAGGTTACCGGTCAGGCTGTCGGCCTGGTTGCCGGAACTGCTGCCGGTCACCAGAATGACACCGCCCACCGAGAGTGCAATTCCGGCGATCTTTTTCCACGAAGCTTTTTCGCCCATGAAACCAAAAGCCACAATGGCAACCATGGCGGGCATGCCGGCTTGAATGAGGGCGGCGCTGCCGGCCGAGGTTAACTGTAAACCCAGGTTCTGAAAGGCAAAAGCGGCTGCCATTGCGATGCCCATCAGGATGATTTTGCCATTAAACACCAGTTTGAAGTCAAAACCCTGCCGTAAGGACAGGGGCAAAAGCAAAGCCAGACCAATCGTTAAACGAATTGCGGTTACGGTAAACGGGCCGCCTTCATTTAAAATATTTTTGGTTAATATAAAAGATGAGCCCCATAAACAAATAGCTCCAATGGCCGCCAGAATTCCGGCGGCAGACGTGTTGTTTTTCATAATTTTGTGCACCGTTCTTGCTGAAAATTTTAGCTAATTATATCATGTCGTCCGATTTTTATTTTTCAACACTGTGAGTTTTTAACCAGGCCAGGATATCTTCAAAAACGAGGTCTTTTTCGGGCTCGTTCATGATTTCATGAAACAGTCCCTGATAAGTTTTAAAGGTTTTATCCTTTGAAGCGGCCTGTTCATAAAGCATGCGGCTGCCGTTAATATCGGCCAGGCGGTCGGCCGTGCCGTGCATTAACAAAAACGGCAGAGTAACGGCTTTAAAATTGGCCTGAATCCGCCCGATGGCGCGGTTTAATTCTGCGCCGGTGCGTGCCGGAACGCCGCCGCGATAATTTAATGGGTCGGCGTCGTAACGACGTTTCACTTCGGGGTCTTTTGAAATGGTATCGTTATCCAGCACTATCGTTTTGAGATGAGGCGCCAGGGCGCTGATGACGCCGGAGACTTTAATTAAAAACGGTGATATATCGCTGCCAATTTTGACAGCCGGAGCGCTTAAGATAAACCCCTTTAAGTTTTGGGGCTGGCGGGTGATGACATAGAGGGTGGTAACGGTGCCCCCCATACTGTGTCCCAACATAAAAACCGGTTTCCCGGCAGCTTTTTGCTGCGCCTGTTCCATAAATATATCCATATCGGCCAGGTAGGTGTCAAAAGCATCCACGAATATACTGAGGTCGCCGGAGCGTCCGTGGTTAACCAGGTCGAAACTGCCGGCTGCAAACCCCTGCCCGCAGAGCATTTCGGCCACATGCGCATAACGCCCACTGTGCTCGGCGATGCCGTGGCAAATGACCACCACGCCGTTTAATTCACCTTTTGGCAGCCACCATTGCCGGTAAAGCTGCAATCCCTGGCTGCCGGTAAAAAAGTCTTCGTTGTGAATGATTTCCTGACTTAACATATTATTCTCCTTGATAACCGGTCAGACTCTCCAGTTCATGCACCACCCGGGTCAGTTCGTCGGTAATGGGATGTTTAAAAACGGACTGAAAAGTGCGGGTGATGCTGTGATAATACCAGAGCGTGCCATCCCGCCGGCCTTTAAAATGTTCCCAAACGGCTTCCCCTTTTTGACGGTAATCTTTTAAAACGGTGCGGGAATTATGCAGTTTGTCGGCGCATGAAACCAGCAGACTATCCGCTGAAACATGGGCCAGGTGTTTGATGTAATCTTCCTTACGCTGCTGCCAGGGTGGTTTGGGTTCGTCAAAGGCATCGCTGCAATCGGCTACAATTTGAGCCACTGCCTCGCCGAATTTATTCTGGATGATTGTCAGTTGGACGCTGCCGCCCTGATCTTCGACGGCATCATGCAACAACGCGGCAATGGCCTGTGTTTCATTACCACCATATTCCAGGGTGATGCTGGCCACTGCCATCAGATGGGTGATGTAAGGGATTGAGTCATTACCTTTACGCATCTGGTTGGCATGCAGGTTGGCGGCATAAACCAGCGCCTCGTTAAAAGATTCACTCAGTTTCATCTGTGTTGTAGGTCTGCCAGTGGATGCGCTCGGCCTTATATTGCGTGCGGGCGTGTTTGTTTTCCGACGGGTAACCGGCCAACACCACCGCCAGCGGAATAACCTCCTCCGGGATTTTTATCAGCTTGTGAATAAAATCCAGGATATCCTGCTTGGGGTAAACGCCCAACCAGACTGTGCCCAGATCCAGACTGACGGCAGCAATCATCAAGTTTTCGATTGCGGCGCTGAGGTCCTGCTGCCAGAAAGGTTCACAGCGCGGGTTGCGCACGTGTTTGGGGTTGTGGCAGGGAATGATTGCCAAGGGGGCCTCGTAAGGACCATATTCAAGAAACTGGCGCAGGCGGGTCAACAGAGTTTTGTCTGTAATTACCACAAATTCCCAGGATTGGTTATTGCAGGCAGTCGGAGCGGACATGGCTGCTTTGAGCAGCAGATCCAGCTTTTCCGGCTCGACTTCTTTGTCGCTGTAACGGCGAATGCTGCGCCGTTTGAAAATGGTCTCAATGACCGGAGTTGTCATTTGAGTAGCCTCCTTTGGTAATAATAAATCACACTATTGCGGAAGGGGGGGTGCAAAATGGTTGCTCAGTGTGAAGTGAATGTAATTGGCCCATAATTCGGTGGTCTCAAAAAGACGATAATCATGGGTTGAGAAGGTTTGTAAAATGATGCGTCCCTGGTTGCAGGTGGTCAACAGGCCGTAGCGGCTGGGATCTTTTGAAACCAACCCGGTGGCAAACTGGGCGCTGGAGCCGGGTAATTTAACCATCAGATCGCCGATGTCGCCCGTCCAGAAAATGTTGGGGCGAATGGGGGGATTAATTTTAAAGGGTGTGTAAAAGAGGGTCGAGGCGCTGCCCTGGTTAAGATCGTACAACATATAGTTGGAATAGTTATAACCTTCTTCGCGCACCCAGTTTTTCTCCACGCGTATCTGGCATTTGTCTTCAATAAAAGAGGCCAGATCGCTGCTGTCTTCGTCCATGTTCCAGTATTCCACAATTAAGGCGCCGCCGTTTTCGACATGTTTAACCACCTCGTCATAGGCCCCCAGAGAAGAAAGCAGAATGGTATCACGGCCTTCAGCATCAATGATGATTAAATCCCAGTTGGTGTTTTCCAGTTCTTTGGTGAAAAGCGGCAGATTATTATGCGTATTAACCACCCGTCCGCCGGAAAGGTTAAGCAGATCAAGCCCGCGGTCGATGCGCGGTACGAGATTGTTTTCGCCCATATCTTCATAAATCAGGATGTTGGCGCTGCGGATGCGTTCGGCCAGGCCGGGAACGGGAGTGTTGGTGGGGGTGGTGGTGTTGGTCGGCGTGAGCGAAGGTGTTAACGTGGGCTCAGAGGTGGTTGTGGGCGGCAGTGGGCTGGCGGTGGGGCTGGGCTCAACGGTCGCCTGCGGGGTGTCGGTGGGAAGCTCGGTGGGCGGCAGCGGGCTGGGGCTGGGCATGGCCTCTTGCGTTTGCCATGCCTGAATGGCTGCCGTGGTTTCTTCAATTGATTTATCGGTCACGGCCGAATTTTGTGATGTAAGCGCGCTGCAGGCTGCCAGACTCAGACTGATCAACAGACTAAACAGGGGATATATAATTCGTTTGTTCATAATTTTTCTAACCTCATCCATTAGATTGGGGTGGAAAACGCGGAATATTTTGTTGGCTGCGATTCCATTGCCAGGGTGATACGGCCGGAAAAATGGCGGCGATACCAAAAATAATTGCCATAAAAACCAGCAGCGTACCCACTAAAACCACGGGCGGAAATAGCGCGCCCAGAGATAAACATAACACGGAAAAAATCAATAAAACCAGGGAAACGATTCCCAAAATGCCGGCCCACTGCCAGCCTTTTCGTTGCGATGCCAGGCGAACCCCGCCAATTGAGCCGGTCTGGCCGTTAATTAAAATGCTATGAATACAGCCTTCGTCGTCACGGTAAAAGGTGCTGTAGAGCGGCAGCAAAAGCTGAGTCCAGTTTAATGATTCGTAGGCGGCATCCAGACTGAAGTTACGCAGATGTTGGGCCTGGCTGGCCTGCTGCACCTCAAGCCCGGCCTGGCGGTTAAATCCTGCCTGGGCCGCCTGCCATACTTCCTGGGGCTGCAAATCGGGTGTCTGAATGAAAGCCGCGCCGATGCTGTCGGGGTGATAAGGTGCAGCCTGACGCAAATCGTAATCGCCTATCAGACTGCGGCGTTGTTGATTCTGGCTGAAGGCGGGTATGGAAATGTTCTGATAAAGACGTTTAATTTGCCCAAGGCGCACTTCCCAGCGAATACGGCCTTCAATTAATTCCTGCGACTGCCAGGAATTGTTTTTGTAAAACTCCTGCGAGCTTTTAACCTGATAATCAAAACCACTTTCCGCTTTCCAGTTGCCAATCACCTGTCCGTCAACCAGCCACTGAGTCCAATAAAGCGGGCGCATGCGGCTGCGCAGGGTTTCGAGGTTAAAATCATCGGGTTTGAGCCAGACTTCGTTAACAAACTTTTCCAGTATGGAAGGAATACGTGCGGTCAGTGCAGGGGCAAACGGCACGATTAATTCAGGCGCCGAGGGTGTTAACCAGGCCGGTTGAGGAATCAGGTCAGCCTGGTTGCAGGCCGGGCAAAGCCGGTTTTGCGCATCCGAGGATATCAGATGTACCTGTTTACAAAATGGACAACCGGCCGGCTGGAGGGCCAGCCCCCAGCTTTCTTTGAGGGATTCAAAAACTTCAACGGCGGGAGCGGTCATCAGGCAGCCTCCGAATCAAGTGCGCTTTTATAAATGAAGCCGGAAATAACCAGCCCGATTACAAATAACAAACCGCCAATAGCTAACGGCACAATGCCAAGGCCGCCTGCCAGCAGCAGCGGCAGACCGATCAGCGCCAGCAGCGCACCGGGTGAGAGCAGCACGGTTATGGCCAGCCAGACCTTCCACCAGGCTACCGGTTTTTGACCGGCCACTTCGCCGGTCTGACCATTAACCAATACCTGAAAAGTTTTTTGTTCATAGCGGTAGGAGGCCACATAAACGGGCAATAAAATATAACGCCAGCTTTCGTCGTCAAAATCGGCGCTCATATTAAAATTACGCACGTGGGAACTGTCGATTTGATCATGACAGCTTGTTTTGGCTTTCTCGCGCATGTTGGCTTTGCCTTCTTCCCACGCGTTTTGCAGGGAAATATCGTAAGCCAGCGCTTTCCAACCGGCCAGGTAATCGGGGGCGTAAGCCATCAATGCGCGCAGGTCAAAGGTGGAGATGCGTTCCAGGAGCGTGCCGCTGATGCGTTTGCTGCCGCAGACCAGCAGGTCGTTGATGTTCAGGTGTGCGCGTCCGTCACGCCAGACCCAATCGATCACGGTCACGGTTTCATTTTGTTTGGTGTTAGGGTTGTAATGGCTTTCCTGGCGTTCGTAGCCCACTTCAGCTTTCCAGACGGCATTAATGCCGGCGCTGAAAGTCCAGAAGGGCAGGTAAATGCCGGTGAAAAGATCCATTCCGACCTGTGAAGCCAGACCATCGGGATGGAACCAGCCTTTGCCCAGCCATTCGCGGGTGCGGGAAGCCAGGTCTTTGTTCTCTATTTTAAAAGGAACGACAAAACGAGGGCGCAGTGACTCGCTGGTGGCCGAGCGCTGGAATACTTCATGCGAGCCGCAAAAGGGGCAGGTGCCGGTCAGCGCGCGCGGTTCAATGGACAGGGCGGCGCCGCAGCTCCGGCAGGCCAGTTCTTGACGTTCCACCCCCCAGCCGCGTTCCGCCTGTTTCAGGCTTTCAAGGGTAAATTCAAAAACGGCGGCGTTTAACCCCACGCTGGCGGCTTTAACCTCGGCCACAAACCCGCAGTGTTCGCAGGCCACCCCTCCCGCGCCGACATCAAACCGGGTGCTGGCGCCGCAGTTGGGACATTTAAATTCGGCCGGGGCGCTGTTTTCGTTTTCTTCTTTGCTGGCGGGGGCATACACACTGATGCCTTCAAGCGCTGATGATATGGCTTTGAATCCGGAAGGAATTTGCCAGTTGTCCAATCTGGGATGTGATAGGCTCATAGTGATAAGAATCCCTAATTAACAGCAAAAATATATTTAATAAACTTCGGTTCGATAGAACGAACGATTTATTCTTATTAAATTATAAAATACAGGGTAAACAATAACCCCGTCGTATACCTGCCTGGGTAAAAAACCACACGTTTTTCTTTATTAAAAGAAGGTGTGATTAATTACCGAAATTATTTCATAATAAATTATATACCTTTCAATCCCCAAACGTGAAGCGATAAAAGTCCTGCAATCCACCCTGAGCGGCCGCCGGGTTCATTTTCGCGTGATTATGAGCGGTTTTGCTTGTGTTATAATCGAACTTACCTTAACAGGCAAACCATTTTAAGGACTGTCTTATGGATAATTGTGATACCCCGCTTTATCAGGCTGCCGAACTTTTTTGCCGGACGGAAATGGATACCGAAACCATTACCAAAGCGGCGCGCCAGATACTTGAAGCGGTGGGTGAAGACCCCAACCGTGATGGTCTTAAACGAACACCCGAACGAATCTGCAAGATGTATGGAGAATTGCTTGAAGGTTACCGCGTTGATCCGGTGGCGTTGGTGAATGGCGCATTATTTGATGTGGCTTATGATGAAATGGTGGTGGTGCGTGACATTGAATTTTACAGCCTGTGTGAACACCATACCCTGCCTTTCATCGGTCGTGCGCATGTGGCCTATATTCCCAATGGTAAAGTGATCGGGCTTTCAAAAATTCCGCGTATTGTGGATATGTTCGCGCGCCGTTTACAGGTGCAGGAACGTATGACGCGCCAGGTGGCGAATTTTATCAATGTGCTGCTGGAGCCCAAGGGTGTGGCAGTGGTGATTGAGGCTTTGCATTTATGCGCCATGATGCGCGGCGTGAAAAAACACGATTCACGTATGACGACCTCAACCATGATGGGCGCATTTAAGACCGACCAGACCACACGCATGGAATTTTTGGATAACATTTCGCGCAGCGCCGAACCCCTGCACTTTTAAGCTGCCGTTTTTGATAAGTGATTACAGGCGCGGTCTTTTTTTGACCGCGCTTTTTTGTTGGAAATAAAACGTTTGGATTGGAATGTGGGGGGTGAAATAGTATTTCTTAAGATTCTTGGAGTTAACCGCGTGTTGATAAAATGATAATTTGTGAGAATAAAAAACTCATATAAAATAAATTATG
>JAJTBH010000498.1 GCA_021287005.1 Anaerolineae bacterium | reverse complement strand
GAACGTGATGGATGTGTTAATCGCCACCGGCATGGTGAGCAGTAAAAATGAAGGCCGCCGGATGATTGAACAAAAAGGCGTTAAACTGGACGGCGAAGTGCTGGCCGACCCGTTTGCAGCCTTCCCGCATCCGGGTGTGTTGCAGGTTGGCAAACGTCACTTTGTTAAAGTAAATGCGGCTTAATTAAAAGCGAAAATGAAGTAAAAACTCCCGGTTTTTTACCGGGAGTTTTTTTATTTTTCAGCGGGTTGGATGATATCTTTTAACATGGTCAGGCCGATTTGTTGGGCCAGAGGAGCATTATCTTCCTCCAGCACCACCACAATAGCCAGTGGAGTGCCGCTCCAGGAAGGCAGGGTGCCGCCCAGGTACCAGGTGAAGCTGTCGTTGCCCTGATATGCGTTGGCCGTAGTTTGCCAGAGCGGCAGGTTGCTCACCGCCAGGGCGCGTGTTACACGTTGGGCGATTTGCGGCAGGAAGACCTGCTGTGACACCGGCGGGGTAAAAATGACACGGCCTTGATCGCGCGTATTGATGGATAGGGTAATGCTGGGCGAAGGCAGGTTGCCTTGTGAACTTAAAATCGAGGCCACCAGTGCCATTTGCAGCGGTGAGGCGCTGAGCACCTGGTTTTGATCGGTCAGGCTGAGCGGTTTTGTAATCTGGTTGGCGGTAGGTGCAACCAGGAGGGGCAGGCGCGGCGCTTGATCGAGCCCGGTTTTAACAATCAGGTTTTGCATGTCTGCCAGGCTGGTGCTGTTCAGCAGGGTTTCAACTGCGGCCGGGCAGCCTTTACTTAACTGTTCGCGCCAGGTGGTTTGATCGATGCTGAAGGCGCATAACCAGGAATGACTTTTATTTCCGATTTGATATTTTATGGAGATATCTTCGGGCGCTTCCGGCAGGGTGGCATTATTAATGGCGTTGGCGTATAAAATAGGTCCCAGGGCGGTGCCGGTGGGGTAATCGATCTGGGCGGCGCGGTTCACCAGGGGATAATTGGGATCAATAATCCAGTTTTCCCAGTTATCGTTGAGCCCGTTGGGGTCAAAATAGGGATGCGAAGCCATGGCCAGTATTTCGCCATTTTGAGCGTTCATTAACACGATGGCGCCGTTATGGTCTCCCAATAGCTGATCGGCCTGATTTTGCAGGTCAATATCCAGGGAAAGGCGAATATCCGAACCGGGTGGGGGCTGGCCATAAACCAGATGGTTGTACCAGATATCCAGGCCGGAGTTGGCCTGTAAACCGCGTAAATAACCGTCCAAACTGGCTTCCAGACCGGCCTGGCCGTAGGTGGCATCGGTATAACCCACCACCGGCCCCAGAGCAGGAATAAGCATATTGCGGGTATACGAGCCCGGAATGCCGCTGGTGTAAGCAATGGCGTGGTCGTCGCGATCCAACAGGGAACCGCGTTTAACATACAGGTCATCAATGGCGCGGCGCGGGTTGTCGGTGCGCGCCAGCAATTGATCGGCACGAAAGACGGCCCAATAACCGCTTACCAGACCGACGATGAACAAACCGGCCAGCATGCCGGCTGAAGTTAATAAAAACGGGATGGGGCTGGATAATGGCGAGGGTTCTTCTTCCACATCGGTGCTGATTAATATCAACAGCAGGATGGAAATCATGGACGTTAACAGGGAAGAACCTCCGTAAGATACCAGTGGCAGAGTCACTCCGGTGAGGGGCAGAATACGCAGATTGCCGCAGACGATCAACAATGTCTGGACGATGAAATAAGTGGTAATGCCCACGCTTAAATACCGTTTGTAATGGGTGGGGGCGCGTAATGCCAGCAAAATGCCGCGTCCGGCCAGCAGGGCGAAAAGAACCACCAGCACAATCACGCCGATCAGGCCGGTTTCTTCGGCAATGGCGGCGAAAATATAATCGGATTGCGCCACCGGCACCAGTGATGGGTTGCCCAGGCCGATGCCGCGACCGAGCATGCCGCCGGCGGCCACAGCTAGCAGTGATTGAATGATCTGGTAGGATTTGCCACTGGGGTCTACCCAGGGGTTGATCCATGAATCAATACGAAAGCGGATGACGCTGAAAAGCTGATACCCCAGAACGGCAGCCAGAAGCATGACCACAAAACTGATTAATAAAACGCGTCTTTTAGCGGTTGCCAGGTAAAGGATGATGAAATAAATCAGAATAAATATGGAGGCTGTTCCCAGGTCTCTTTGCGCCACCAGGATGCCCAATGAAATCAGAACCAATAAAAAGCTGGGCACGATCGAACGCAGCAGGTTAAAACTGGTAGGGATTTGCCCGGCCAGGTACGCCGCAAGATAAACGATCAATAACAGTTTTAACGGCTCAGAGGGTTGTAAATAAAAACCGTGCCATCCCAGCCAGAGGTGCGGGCCATCGCCGCCGGGATAGGTGCCCATAAAGAAGGTCAGGCTGGTTAAAATCAATCCACTGACCAGCCAGACATATTTATAACGCCTCAACACGCTGAGAATATCGTGATGGTGTAAAAGCAGGTGGCAAACTGCCAGGCTGAACACCAACCAGAGCGTCTGACGCTGCCCGTACCCTTCGTCCAACCGCCAGATGGTCAGCAGCCCC
>JAJTBH010000497.1 GCA_021287005.1 Anaerolineae bacterium | reverse complement strand
CGCCATGGAACTGCGCGGATGGTTATAAAAAATTCCTTGGAAATAAAGTTAAGCCATCCAGTTATATGTGCAGATGACTTAAGCAATGTTATTTCAGGATAAGTGAGTTCTCAAATTTTCCCCCGCCCAGAGGCGGGGGAAAATCTTTAATAGTGTTTGAAACACAATATTTTGTTATTTATTTTCCAGGCGATCGGGAATTGGATGGGCAAATGTTTAAAGAACAATAAACATCTGCTTTTCAGGTTTATTATGTTTTCCTTATGGAATCTTTATTTAATCCTGATTGAGTTTGAGATAAATTTAGTGTGGCGACTGTACAGAACAGATCGGGTTTTAATTTTAAGCAAACGATCTCTGAAAGGTTTATTTTTGAGCAACGGTAAGGAATTATGATTGACCTTTTACTAAAAAATGGCGTTCTGAGTGACGCGTTTCAACCGGTCGACATCGCGATAAACGGCGGGATGATTGTCGAGCAAAAACCCGGCCTGAACTACGATGCCAGGCAAAGCCTTGATTTACATGGCTGCCTGGTCATTCCGGCATTCATTGAAAGCCATCTTCACCTGGATATCGCCTTAATGAATAATAGTGAACGTCCCGGACGCCCGCTTTCTTTTGTTTATCCGTCAGAGTTAAACAAGGCGATGGAAGAAAGACGCCTGGCGTTTAGCGATGAAGACATCAAACAACGAGCTTCGCGCGCGTTGGAGATGGCTTTGCGGCATGGCGTGACAGCCTTGCGGGCGCAGTGTCAGGTGGATTACAGCGTTGGCTTAAAACATCTTAAAGCCCTGCTGGAAGTGCGCGAGATGTTTGCAGACCGCATTCGGGTACAAATTGTTGTTTTTCCGCAGCAAGGTTTGTTGTATCAGCCCGAAACTCTGGCATTAGTACGCGAGTCATTCAGGTTGGGCGCGGATGTGATGGGTTGCGCCAGCAACCTGGACCCGGCCGTCAAGACCAATCAAGATATGCGCCGGCATATTGATACGGCGCTTTCGCTTGCTATGGAGATGAATGTCGACCTTGATCTGCATGCCGACCTGGGGCTGCCTGAACAGGTTGAGTTGGATGATCTGGAAGTTGTATACGCCGCCCGCCGTGCGATTGAAACGGGTTACCAAAAACGTGTAGCAGCCGGACACGTTTGTGCGCTTGATTCGGCCGAAGCACAGGTTGCCGAACAAGCCATAACCTTGATCCGCGAAGCGCAAATCAGCGTAATCAGCCAGCCGGATATGTACCGGCTTGGCCGGGCCGACCGGCGAGGCGTGCGCCGTGGATTAACCCGGGTGAAAGAACTTTTAGCGGCCGGAGTTAATGTAACCTATGCTTCAAACAATGTGCGCGATGCCTTTCGCCCGTTAGGAAACTTTGATTTGTTGGAAGAAGGTCTGGTGCTGGCTTATGGCGCACATATGGACAGCGTGGATGAGCTGGAAACGCTGCTGCGCATGAGCACCGAAAATGCAGCCCGGGCGCTGCGTTTGGAAAATTATGGTTTGTCTCAGGGTTGTCATGCCGACCTGGTGGTTTTGGATGCTCCTTCACCATCGGCAGCCCTGGTTGGGCAGGTTGAAAAATTGTATGTAATAAAAAGTGGAAAGCTTGTGGCTGAAAATCAGCGTAGAAGCGAAATTTATAACGTCAATTGAGAGGATAATATGAGTGGAGAATTAAAACGAACTTTATTAAATGAATGGCACCATGAACATGGCGGCCGCATGGTTCCTTTTGCAGGATGGGAAATGCCCGTTCAATATCCCACCGCTCCCATTTTGGAACATGAAACCACGCGTAATGTTGCCGGTTTATTTGATATTGATCATATGGCGCAGGTCGAAGTACGCGGATCGGATGCCCAGGCTTTTGTGAATTATCTGGTAACTTATGACGTTGCCCAGATGAAATTATACGATGCCCATTACAGTGTGATGTGTTATGAAGACGGCACCTGTGTGGATGATATTTTTATCTATAAACTGCCCGAAAAATCAGCTTCCGGAGACCGCCCCTATTTCTTTATTGCCATTAATGCTTCAAACCGCGATAAGGACGTAGCCTGGATTAAAGCTCACAAAGCCGGTTTTAATGTGGAAATCGAAGACGTTTCAGATAAAACTTATATGCTGGCTTTTCAGGGCCCCAAAGCGGTTGAAATTATGAACCGCTTGACCAAAGTCGATTTAATCCAGACCCCGCGTTTTACGGCTGCCTTCGACACCATTTTTGGCGACGTGCCGGTTTTGTTTGGCCGCACCGGTTATACCGGCGAAGACGGTTTTGAATTGTTCTTCCCGGCCGAACATGCCGTAAAAGTATGGGAAGGCATTTTAAAAGCCGGTGAAGCTGACGGCGTAAAACCGATCGGTCTCGCGGCGCGTGACAGCCTGCGTTTTGAAGCCTGCATGCCGCTATACGGCCATGAGATTAATGCCGGTATTACCCCGGTTGAAGCAGGCCTTGGTTTTGCCTTGAGCCTTGATAAAGAATTTATCGGCCGCGATGCACTTTTAAAACAGAAACTTGAAAAAAACGGCCGTGTACTGGTTGGTTTCGAACTGGTTGATCGCGGTGTGGCACGCGAGGGTTATCGCG
>JAJTBH010000496.1 GCA_021287005.1 Anaerolineae bacterium | reverse complement strand
CGACGCTGGGCATGGTGATCCTGGCCTGCGGCCTGGGTTTGTTATCCTCGCTGGGCGCGGATTCAAGCCAGGTTTTGATCGTTGTCGCTCTTATGTTATGCGGCCTGGGCACCGGTATTTTTGTTTCGCCCAATAACAGCGCGCTCATGGGTTATGCTCCCGGCAACCGCCAGGGTATTGCAGCTGGCATTCTGGCCACGGCCCGAAATATGGGCATGGTGTTGGGCACCGGTCTGGCCGGCGCCATTTTAACCACATTTCTGGGAAGCGATGCCCCCGGCGCCCTTTATCAGGGTACACATGCGGCATTCCTGGTTGCCGCCGGCCTGGCACTGGCCAGTGGTCTGACCAGTGCACTGCGTGGCAAGGAAGAAAAAACCACGGCCAAACCGGATGTGATTCCCGAAAAATAAGGGAGGGAATATTCAGATGATTTTTGAAATTTGTACCGATTCTGTCGAAGGTGTGATTGCAGCCGGCAATGGCGGAGCACAGCGGGTTGAATTGTGTGATAATTTGGTGGAAGGCGGCACAACCCCCAGTTATGGCATGATTCGCACGGCTTGCCAGGTAGCCAGAGTGCAGGTAAATGTCATCATTCGCCCCAGGGGAGGCGATTTCTGTTATTCGGATTATGAATTTGAAGTAATGCGCCAGGATATATTAAACTGTAAGGCGCTGGGGGTGAACGGTGTGGTGTTTGGTATTTTAAAACCGGATGGGAAAATTGACCTGGAACGCACACAGGCGTTGGTAAACCTGGCCCGTCCCATGAGTGTCACATTTCACAGGGCCTTTGATTTGTGTATTGACCCTGTTACTGCGCTTGAAGATTTAATAAAATCCGGAGTGGACCGGCTTTTAACTTCCGGCCAGCAGGCCGATGTTTTGCAAGGCGCGGCCTGTATAAAAACATTGGTGCAACAGGCCGGGGAACGTTTCGTTATAATGGCCGGTGGCGGCGTCAATGCAGAAACTCTGCCGGAAATCGTCAGTATAACCGGCGTCAAAGAAGTGCATTTTGCAGCACGCATTGAAAAACAAAGCCCCATGCAATTTAAGAATCAGCACGTTTTTATGGGCAAAGCTTATCAACCCAACGAATATATACAAAAGGAAACCGACGCAGAAAAGATTCGGAAGGTAATCGCTTCTTTGCCTTAGCTCTTAATCAATCGACTTTTTTGGGGTTAACCTTATAACCGTGTTGTTCAATGGCAGCAGCAAGGTCAGGTTCACTGACCTGAACCCCTGATTCCAGTTCGACCAACACGGTTTTTCTCTTTTGAATATCCACCTGGTGCACACCGGGAATTTTTCTCAGAGCAATTTTAATAACCGCTTCGCACTGGGTGCAGCGCATGCCGTCTACATCCAGAGAAATAACTTCACCTTTTTTACGTGACCAAAACATAATAAACCTGTCTTTCAAAAATCAGGAACCTAACCCTGCTGAAAAAGTGGTAACCAATGGGTTAGATACTCCGGGAAATTTATTTAAACATCGCTGCTGCCTGACAGCTTTCCAGTGGATAACTGCCTATGGCAGCTTCATCAGAAAGAACGATGCCTTGATATCCGTTAAGGATTGAATCGTATATAAAACACATTTCCGACCGGGTCGGACTGGCATGGTCGACCATATGTTCCAAAACCTGTCCGGCCAGATAAACCGGGATGGTGAAACGACTTAGATTGAGTGAGAAATCATGGACGGTCCTGGCCATTTCAGCAATGCCAAGCTCGGCACCCATATCACCCCGGCAGACCCATAACTCATTGGCATATTTTGCCAGTTCAACGGCTTCATTAATAGCGGGCTGCCGTTCCAGTTTGCTTATTAGATAAACATCCGGGCCAAAAATCGATCGATACCTTTGCATTTCAATGGTGTCTTTAACATATGAAACGGCATAATGAATAAAGGGAAGATGACGGGTTGTCTCAAAAATTTCCCGGTCTTTTTCGCTTAAATCTTCTTTGCGCGCATCACATTGTGAAAAGGTGATGCCTTTGTGTGAAGATAATATCCCACCTTTAATCACCCTGGTTTTAATCAAAGTTTCAGAATAACTTTCAATTTTCAGGCGGGTTTTGGCATCGTTTAATACCAATTCACCGTTTGAAATAGCGGCAGCAGAAAAAAAGTCTTTGTGTGGAACGGGAAGGAAATCTGCTTGCTGGCTTGAATCAGCCAGAACCAGCGAGACAGTTTGCCCTTCGGATAATAAAACAGGCGAAAACTCGCCAAGACGCCATTTGCTGCCTTGTAAATCAAGGACCAATACCGGGGATTCGGGCATTGATTGGGTGAAGTCTAAATAGCGGTTTATCCAGTCATTTAAATCTTGTAACGATAAATGAGATGTGTTCAGGCGAAAAGCATTAACCCCGAAAGAAAACATCTGTTGCCAGATTTTAATATTTTTACTGGCTGGCCCCAGAGTGGCAATAATGTTGTAATTCATGCCCATAATTATAAACAGTTCGTGGTTTTTTTGCCAAAAATGGTGTTTGGTGAAAAAGGTTGAGTATTATTTATTTGAATAAGTCCGATTCAATTGCTACAATTTAGGTGAAATTTGGGCAACTAAAAAGTTATAAAAATTT
>JAJTBH010000495.1 GCA_021287005.1 Anaerolineae bacterium | reverse complement strand
CATCTTTAAGTCAGGCGGTATAACCGGTTGGATTAAAACCAGAGTTAAGTTCTTTTTATATCTTCTGCTGCGCAACACTTCTATCGTTAATTGTTGATGAGCAAACTTCCATCTTAATACACCGGTCGACTGATCGTATTGAATTAAGTCATTCACCAGGGCATGCTCCCTGGAAACCTGTTTGTTAAATATTCGGATTTGCCTGAGATAAAATTCGGCGAGAAGCGCGGTAATGAAATAAACCAGGCTGATCACACCAAATGGAATTAATGAGCTCTTGCTGATCGATACAACACTTGTGTATAAGGTAAAATAAGCCCCGATTCCTATCAACACGGCTATCCAGGATGAAAATGGAAAAAAGTTCATCAGTGAGATCACCAGAATAAACACAAGAATTGCTGCACCCATTAATCCTAACTGTGAGCTAAAGATAAATATACCAATCGCAGAAACCACACACCACAGCACAAGAATTGCCGGAAATATTGAAATTAATTGAGATCTTGAAAATATTTTATTCATAGATATTACCCGTTGGTTTTCTTTGATGCAATAATCATAATGAGGCGAATAACGATTACCAGAACAGTGATTACCAAAAAGCCAATCGCCGTATAAATTGCCGCATTATATTGCAACCACATATCAATCGTTAGATCATGCTGTGTCACCACTGAGCCATCTTTAGAGGATTCATTGGTGGTTGATTTGCCCCAAATACTCATAACCCTGTTAGCGCCGGTAGTGATGGTCAGATCACCTTTTAATCTGGATATATCCGAATTAATACTTAGCTGGTCAGCCGCCAACATTAAACCGGTGCCATCATTGCCGCTAACAACAAGGTTGGGCGTCTGGCTGGAAGATATAAATGCCTGTATATAACCTGTACTGATTTTTCCCGATTCAATGGTATCAAGAATGGGCAGAGGTTTGGCTTCACCCGTTGAAGAATTAAATGGTAAGGGTAGTTGATCACCCAGGTTTATGATGGCAGGGTTTGTTAATGGTTGACCAATATAGATCTTATATGAATAAGGTTGATTGGTTTCTGCCTGGTCTGATGTGAGCACATGCAGCATTACCGGTTCACCCTGCGATGATTTGCCCATGGAAACAGCAAGGGTCGAGAGGGTTTCCATATCACTTACCGACGGGTTTGAAGGTATAACAAAAGCCAATTCAGACAAATCGCTTTTTCCCATAAACGCATATGGGAAGTTTGAAATTTCGGCTGTTGAATAATCGGATAATGTCGGGAACTTTATGGTTGAATCATTGTTAATCGTCAACCAGGCCTGCGCAAGGCGATAATCTGCACAGTGCAGAGAAACATCGTCCTGGTTGCTAAACACCTGCATATTGGATTGTATGGTCAAATTATTATTTCCGACCTTAAAAAAGTCCAGTGGTAATTGAAACGATTGATGGGTGCCGTTGGCATCATCGGGCTTCAAGGTAATACTGCCAACCGGGAGATCATTTACCGAAACCGTTAAAGTCGGTTTTTCCTCCGAATTTATTACGGCATGAAAATAGTGCAAATCCAGTGTAGCTTCGGTTTTTGCCTGCCAGAGGGATGTGAGCGGGATGTTGTAACTGATTTTTTGTTCCCGGGTTCCATAAGCAACATTGTTGGGATAACCGAGTTGTTCCAATGTCATTGATATCTGATTAATTCTGGACCCGCTGCTGGTCACAGCATTGGATTTAATAATTGCCTCAGACCCTGAAAGCCTGGAATAGAGTGAGCCATTTGAGAATGCACGGCCAGCTTTTTCGACGGATTCCTGGGTTTTTCCTGAAACCGCCAATACCAGGGATGTATTATCAAACGGTGATAAAAATTCTGAAAGAATACCGTTTTCATCGGATGAACTTTGAATCTGAATGGATTTATCAAACCCATTAATTTTATCGAGTGTACCTATTAATATAAAGTTACCTTTTACTTTTTCGGTTTTTGCTTTATCGAATGAAATTAAATCGATTAAAACCGGACGCCACCCGCCGGAAAGTTGCCCCAGCCTGGCATTCATGACTGCCAGGGCATTAATTTCACCCTGACCGGGTTTTTCAGAGACAACGAAGGTTACATGATTGCCGGCTATCGGACTATCATCAAAAAACGGTGATGGCAAATTTCCAAGATCCGGTTCGACCTTACTTAAATCTGCATTAAAACTAAATGTGGTTGTTTTGTGAATTGTCGCCCACACCGCCGGGTTATCATAATCATCACAGAAGTCATCGGAAATTCCCATATAAAATTCCACATGCAGCGTGTTATAACCCGGATTGATATTGTCCACCGGGATTGGAATTTTTAACTGTCCATGATCAACATTTTCGCTGGTCAACTGAATGCTTCCCAATCGAACACCGTTCCAATCGACAGTCATCGTGGAACTGGTATTTAAAGAGATTGAGTGAGAGAAATTTATATTTACTTCGGCATTTTCGATCCGGTTCCAGTACCGGGGGATGGAAATTCCATAATCCCGGCTGACCAATACGCCTTTAAATACATCATCATTGGTCAAGCCAACATCTTCCAATGTAAATACCTGCATCGAGGAATTATCAGAATCTACTGTTCTTGCAAAAACAGTA
>JAJTBH010000494.1 GCA_021287005.1 Anaerolineae bacterium | reverse complement strand
TTTATTTTCCCATTAAATCAGTGTAATCCGGGTAGATGTTGAGGGGTAAAAGCTCCCGGCAGCAAACCCGAAACGGTTGTTTCCATCACAATTTCACCCTGTGTATTACAAATATAAACATCGGCACCCAGGCCAAATTCCGATAACACCTGGCGGCAGCTGCCGCAGGGTGAACCGCCGTTTTCAGTCACAACCGCCACCGCCAGCAGTTCCCGTTCGCCTTCGGATATAGCCTTAAAAATAGCCGTTCGTTCGGCACAAATGCCATCGGGGTAGGCTGCATTTTCAATGTTAACGCCGTCATACATTTTACCGGATGCCATTAAAACGGCTGCTCCGACAGGATATTTTGAATAAGGGGCATAGGCCCATTGTCGCACGTATTTTGCCATTTCAATTAATTTATCGCGCGTTTCATTTTCCAATCTCATCGGTGCTTTTCTCCTCTCTCTCAACTGTCGCGGGATTTCTAATGACGCGCACCCGGCGGATGCGGCGTCCCAATACTTGTTCTACGCTCATTCTCCAGCTTTCCAGTTGAACCGTTTCCCCTTCAACCGGCACCCGGCCAATCTCACCCAGAATAAACCCGCCAATCGTATCGGCTACTTCTCGGGTCATATGAGTTCCCAACATCTCATTAACGTCATCCACATCCACGCGTCCGTTAAAGATGTATTCATCCTCGCTGATTTGTTCATAGGGTTTTTCTTCACTGGCATCATATTCATCGCGAATTTCACCGACGATTTCCTCAACGATATCCTCCAGTGTGACCAGGCCGGCCATTCCGCCATATTCATCAATCACCACTGCCAGGTGTACGCGTCTCTCCTGCATTTCACGCAGCAGTTCATCCACTTTTTTGGCTTCGGGCACAAAATAAGTGGCGCGCAAGAGTGAACGAATATCACCGGGTTCACCGCAATCAAGTTTCACTTTCAACAAGTCTTTGGCATACAAGATGCCAATGATATTATCAATATCTTCTTCATAGACCGGTACACGCGAATGTCCGCGGCTGGTAATTTGCTGTACGGCCTCATGCAGGTCTGTTGAAGCTTCCAGAGCCAGAACATCAATTCGGGGGATCATGATTTCGCGGCAGAGCGTGTCACTGAGATGGAAGATTGAATAAATCATTTTTCGTTCTTCCACTTCAAGCGAACCTTTTGCCTGCCCGCCTTCAACCCAACTTTTTAATTCGTCGTCAGTAACCGAGCCGAGGGGAGATAAATCGTCATCATTAAGCGGATGAATTTTTTTTACCAGCCATACAAAAGGTCGCGCAGCGCCGTAAATTAACGCTCCCGTTTGTGACAGGCGCAGTGCCCATTTTTCGGGCGCGCGCATAATTAAACCTTCAACCAGGCTGGAAAAACTTATCACCAACAAGGCGGCCAGTAAACTGTATAAAAGAATCAGCCACCATAATATGGGAGCCGGGTAAAAGTCGATCAAAACCACACAGATCATGCCGGCCAGCCCAAAATCAGCTACTATCTCTCCCAGGCGTAAAGCCGTTAAGAAATAGGGCGCTTCCAGCAAACTAAAGGTTTGTTCAACCAGTTTTTGATGTGCTTCACGTTGTTCGATCAAATACTGCTGGCGCGTATGGGTTAACGCCGCCCGGGTGGCGCTTAATAACAGAACCAGAAAGAAAAAACAGGCCAGGATCAGCCAGTATGTATCACTCACCTTGATCCTTTTTGTTGAAAGGCCGCGCAGGAACGCCTACCACGGTTTCACCCGCCGGGATGTCATGCGTAACAACTGAACCGGCGCCCGTTCGTGCGCCGTCGCCAATTGAAACGGGAGCCACCAGCATGGTGTCGCTGCCGATAAATACATCATTGCCGATCACGGTTTTATTTTTATGCACACCGTCGTAATTGCAGGTAATCGTACCGGCACCGATATTTACATTTTCGCCAATCTGGGCATCCCCGATATATGAAAAATGGCCCATTTTTACACCCGGCGCAAGGTAAGAGTTTTTAACTTCACCAAAGTTGCCCATGTGCACTCCCGCACCCAAATGGGCTCCCTTGCGTAAATGTCCGAACGGGCCAATTTCGGCGTCATCATCCAGGCGGGCTTTTTCCATCACGGCCGCCAGAATGGTGACACGATTGCCGATCTGGCAATCTTCAATGATCGAATTCGGTCCAATTTCACAACTTTCGCCAATCACGGTTGTGCCGCGAATATGGGTGTTGGGGTAAATAATGGTATCCCGGCCGATCTGCACACCGGCTTCAATATAAGTTGATGCCGGGTCCATCATACTGACCCCTTCCAACATCCAGCTTTCATTAATCCGCCGGCGTAAGATGACCTCGGCTTCTGCCAGATGGACGCGGTTGTTAATACCCACTGCCTCTGCCGGGTCGTCAGTTTTCACAGCCAGTACTTTTAAGCCATCCTGAACGGCTATCTCAACCACGTCGGTCAGATAATATTCGCCTTTGGGTGAAACCTGAATGCGTTTAAGCGCCTGCCATAACCAATCGGAGCGAAAACAATAAGCGCTGGCGTTTAACTCACGAATAGCCAGTTGCTCAGGGTTTGCCACGGCTTCTTCAACGATGGCTTTCACAGAACCATCCGCGCCCC
>JAJTBH010000493.1 GCA_021287005.1 Anaerolineae bacterium | reverse complement strand
AATGCTCAACGTGGAAAGTTTTGCGATGGTGATTAATACTTCAGGAGCAATTGATATTTTTCCTTGAGTTTTCATGGTCATAAGTCACCTTTACTGAATAACTGAACCGATTTTTAGATCAGGTAGCTCATATTATAACCTGAATTAGCGGGTTTTATCTGACTTTCATTATTGAAATTAAAAATCAGTTAATTTTAATTAAAAACAAATATCAAGAAGTATCAATTAGAAAAAACAAATTTATTTAATCGTTTATATAATTAATTATCGTCATTGACAATAATCATAAAATAAAATATGATTTCAATCCAGATTATCGTTGATATTTTTTACTTTGTTACAATACGGAGTCTGGTGTGACTACATTTGAAAGACGTCAAAATTTATTGGATCTCATCAGGAAACAACCAGGGTTGTCCGTTAAGGAATGTGCTGACGTCCTTCAGGTTTCCGAAGGCACGATTAGAAACGATTTAAACTCATTGGCTGAACAAAAGTTAATAACACGGGTAAGGGGTGGGGGAACGATTAATCCCGATCTGGTCTATTCAACAAATACCGGCTTTTCCATGCGCACTTCCTTAAATGAATCGGCCAAACGAGCCATCGGAAGAGAAGCAGCACGCCTCGTTTCACCCGGCGATGCCATATTATTGGATGCCAGCACAACGGTTTACCACATGGCCCAGTTTTTAATGCACCATAACCACTTGAGGGTTGTAACAAACGGCATTGAAGTTGGTCGTTTGCTTGCCAAAAATCCAACAAATACAGTTTTACTGGTAGGTGGCATGTTGCGAGAAGGGTCCCAATCCGTTTTAGGTCCATGGAGTGAACATTTCCTGAAAGACCTTTGTACCAAATTGGCTTTCGTCTCGTGCAGCGGTTTTACCCCTGAAGGGGGAATGACCGAAGTAAACGTTTTTGAAGCCCAGTTTAGAATTCAATCCATTGGCGCAACAACCGAGGTGATTGCCCTGGTAGATTCCGGCAAGTTTGGCAAAATCGATTTATCCACTTCTCTGCGAGTAAATCAAATTTCGCATCTTTATACGGACGAAGCCATATCGCAGGAATTTGTCAAAAGACTGGAAAACAGCGCCATCAAATATACGATTTGTAAAAGAGAAAATGGCAATAGTTTATAAATAAAAAGATCGGGGTTCCCGATCTTTTCTTAATTATTCTCTTTTCACGCCCAATTTCATTTGTCTGTAAATTTCGTCGGGGCGCGTATGGATTCTTTCTACATCTTTTTGCGACAAAAAATTTGGTCCGCCATAAATGTAGGTTCCCATTAAAATTCTGGCTGTTTTTATGGCCATGGCGGTAATATCAAGCACTTCCTGAGCCGTTTTCCCAAGGGCAATAAAGCCGTGATTTTGCATGATGACAATTCTTGGTGCTTCACCATATTTGTTAAGATACTCTTTTAACAATTCTCCTACGTATCGAGCAAGGGGAATGCCGGGGTCAGTATAGGAAACAAGCAGAGGCGCCACGCCACAAACGACAATTTCATCAGGAAACAATCGTCCATTAAAAGCGTCGGGGAAGGCTTTGGAACAAGCGATCATGTTTATTGCTGTGGGATGGGTGTGCCCGACAAATTTAATTTTATCCAGAGATAATAGTTGGGCGTGTAAAAGCGTCTCGACGGATGGATGGCCGGCGGCATCGGCGTTTACTTTTACCCGGGTCAATGCTTCTTTTATTTCCTGATCGTTGAGGGGTTTCCCAGACAATAACTCCAGAACGGCGTCCATATCTACTTTAACAAAACCATCCGGTTTTATATTGGCAAGATGATTTCCACTGGCTTTTACCCAGAAAGTGTTTACATCGGCAATCGCTGATGTATTACCCTCGCCGAGGATGACACAATCCATTTCGGGGCGAGCCAGAGCCCTGGATAATTCCACCAATTCAAATAACGACGTATCAGTCATAAGATAATTAAGTTAACCTCGTTTGACAAGAACAGATCTTTCATAATCTTTAATTTTATTTAAAAGGTCAAAACCGACAGGTACGCCTTTAGAAAGGCAGTAATAATCCCAAACGGCACCATAAGGCATACCCTTAAGTTCTTCCAGTATTAATAAACGAGTTGTGAAATCGCCCGTTTTTTCGTATTCTCGCATTTGTTGAATAGGTTCCAACATCGAAATCAACAAAACGCGCAGCATATTTCGCGCACCGATTGTCCAGGCAGCCACCCGGTTAATGCTGGCATCAAAATAATCCAAACCAATGTGAACCCGGTTGAGAAAATCTCCCCGCACAAGTTCCTGGGCGATAGACATCAAATCATCATTTAAAGTGACCACATGGTCGGAATCCCAGCGGACTCCGCGTGAGACGTGTAATAAAATTTCGGGCAGAAAAGTTAAAACTGAGGAAAGTTTATCGGAAATACTTTCAGTGGGATGGAAATGACCGGAATCGAGCGTTAACAATATATTATTGGCAACAGCGTAGCCCAGATAAAATTCATGTGATCCGACAACATAACTTTCCGAGCCAATTCCAAACAACTTCGGTTCGACAGAATCCAAGTTGAATCGTGGATCTATTTTTTCTTTAAGAATAATATCCAACGATTGTTTTAATAATT
>JAJTBH010000492.1 GCA_021287005.1 Anaerolineae bacterium | reverse complement strand
ACAGCCAGTTAAAACGCGGTGCATGTTTTTTGCCCCATTTGACCAGTTGAAAGTCTTCGTCGATCACAAACTGAATGCCGTTTGACATGGCTTCAAGCCCTGTCAAAGCCACCATACCCTTCATGGATGCAGTTAAGAGATGCATTAAAGCCGTAGCCAGTGATGGAACCGCAGTTAATGTACCTTCATATGGCACCGCCGGAACACCATTTAGATTAGCCATAATTAACCCGACCGCCATTACAACGGTGAGCATTAAAAATACACCCAGCATGGTAAAGGTGAACTTGGCCGATTCTCCCCGGCCACGAATGGTCATAAACCAGGTAATGGCGGCCAGCACAGCCCCGATCAGGAAATGCCAGAACCAGTGCGTACCGTAAGCGTTTAAGACTGAAAGCAACTGGTCCGCACCCGATAAAGCCGAGACTACAATGGTTAAAACGTAGTCCTGAATCAGGGTCACGGCTACCACCAGGCTCAGGGTTGGTGCAAGATATCGCATTGAAGCTGTGTACGAGCCGCCGCCTTCATTAAAAACGCCCAGTGAATACATATATAAAGCGCCAAAAACAAGGTTGCCAAAGGCAATGATACCGGCCGTTAAATATGCGTAATTTTCCAGACCGTATGGATGCAGGGCGCTCATCATTTCACCGGTAGCATAATAGAACGAGGTGAAATAATCCACACCGAATAAGGCTATGGCAGCCAATAAACCGATTTGCCCGGCACCGTGCACATGAGCATGCTCTTTTTGCTCGCGGGGAGCAGCTTTAAAAGCCAGAAAACCGATCACCAGTAACAATAAAATTGAGAATAACATAAAAAATCCTCGTAAAGTACGAAATGAATGTTAAAACTACTCTTGGGAAAGAAAGGCTTTTTCCAATGCGACCAATTCGGTTAATAAATACTTGCGTGTGGAATGGCTCAAGCGGGTATCCTGCGCCACTTTAACCATTTGCTGGCGCGCACCGCGCACCACAAAAGCGGGCACAAACATGATGCGCCCGGCGGGGATAACTTCAAAATTACACAAACGCATTTCAAGATCCTGATCGTCAAAATAGGGCATGCTCAGGCTCAATCCGCGATTTAAATCATGGGCGGCTGCGCGGCGCTTAATCGTCTGGATCATGTCCATGGTTTCAAACATGGCCAGGGCGCGCCCCTGGTTAATTAACTGCCCCAGCATCCCATATCGTTTACGCTGGTATTCGGCGTCGGCGATCATATAGGGGGCCAGGGAAACGGCTGAATGTAATGTAAATAAAAATGATTGCATGGAAGCGATAAAGGCTTCAGCTTCGTTGACTGAATTGACCAGTAAATGCCCCTTGTCATCCAGGGCGATCCACTGCGGCAGGTAAAATCGGCGGGCATAAGGCACAAACGGCACTTGCAGTTCGCCGCGTTTTTCATCCGAGTCACTTTCCTCGGCAATGGCGTCACTGGCCTGGGTGATGGCCGACTCGGGTTGGTTATGGTTTTCGGCCGGTACGGTGGGGATTTCTTCTTCTTCCAACGTCAAATATTGCACCGTACGCCCGGCAGGTAACATGCTGTTGACCATATAGGTCACACTGGCATACCGGATTAACCGGGCAGCCGTGGCGACGGCCGGTTTAGCGGAGCCTTCAAGTTCATCCAGACGTTGGCGCACAATGGTGCGCGTATCGGTGCGCGTCAGGCGATTGATCACACTTCCGACGGCCTGTTCGCGGAATTGTGCAGGCACCGGGGTTAATAACCCGGAGGGTGAGTCGTTTAACATGACCCGGTCAGGTAAATTAAACGTCACCTGCGATTGGTTGCGAACGACAGCATCGGCAATTTTTTTGGCCTGAGCTTCAAGGAACATATGAAGGATGTTCGGTTGAACATCGAATAATTTGGCCTGCTCTTCATATTCCATATGAAGCGGCGACTCGTGCGATAAAACATCAAATTCAGTCATCATTATTTAAACCTGTTCAAGGGGTTTTATTAACCGGCGATTAAATTCCACAAATAAATCAAACCGATTTCAAAGGTTACAACCAATACCAAAATAAGCTGGCCGACCCATCCGTGGGCGATATGATCCACTTCGACTTCAAAATAAAAACAGACGGCCAGAATCAGGGCAAATCCCAACCAATAAGGAACGCGGCGCACCCAGACCGGTAAACTGTGTTTAACATAGGTATACAAACCGGAAAATGTATATACCGGGGCTTTTAGCGAATCGCTCAACAATTGACTGAGGTTGCGGCTTTTGCCGAAGCCGGCGGAAACAAATAATTCGGCGGGGCATAAGATCATATCCGTCTGGCCCCACTGCTGCTTAACTGCATGCAGCCAGGAACGATTATTCATTACTTTTTTATCCACTTTTACATGGGAATCATGCGTCATCATGCTGAGGGTCGTCAGGCGTCTGAGGGCGCTCATCGACTCGTCATTGTTATGTACAACCGATAAAAGCAACACATCCAGGTGATAATGCGACGCCAGCATCCAGATCTGGCGGCTTAACCCGGCTTCGTCAACATCTTCATTCGGAACCAGAACGACCAGGCGGTTAACCGATAAAAGGCCGCTGGGGTTTTCCAATTTGCGCGGTTTGTTGCCCGCTTCAACGACCGATAA
>JAJTBH010000491.1 GCA_021287005.1 Anaerolineae bacterium | reverse complement strand
GAATTAAAATCATTATGTTCCGGTGCTCCGCAAAAACCCAACGGATAAATATGATAAAAAAATGAGTTTTTCACCCAGTGTGTCATGTTAATTCTCCAATATAATAATTTAATATATACCTACCGGTCGGTACATATTCCTTTTAAAAAAATATCGTTGCAACGATATTATGAATAGATTCCGTGTTCAAACTGGTGAATTGTACGTTCAATCACAGCTTCATTCAATTCAAGGTGTTTCCCGAGCCATAAAAAAATGCAGGTATTAATTTGACCGACAAACGTCGCGGCGTATAATTTCTGCCGGCCGCGCATGTTGCCATGATTTTCAACGGCCAGCGCAAAAACTTGCTCAACCTGGCGGTGTTGGCGTTCATGCAGTTCAGCCACCACCCCATAGGCCTCCCCCTGAATGGGGGTAAATAATAAAGCCAGCGCCAGGCGATAAAAAGTGGGATATTTTTGAGCAAACCCAAACCAGGCTCTCGCCAGTTTGCGCAGGGTAAAGGGTAAATCTCCTTTATAAACCGCCGCTTCAGCCACGACCTGGTTTAATTCGCTGAAATATAATTCCAACAGGGTTTTTAACAGGCCGTGTTTACTGCCAAAATAATGGTAAAGAGTCGGTTTGGTAATGCCGGCCGTTTCTACAATTTCCTGCACACCCACAGCGTCATAACCCTTGTTGGCAAAAAGCTCAAGCGCACAATCCAGAATGTTGGAACGATTATCCATGTCCTTATTATACCGATCGGTATATATTTGTCAAGGGGGTGAAGATTAAATATTCATATCTTTATAGTTGTTTTCTATCTAGATAGTTGGTCGAACAAAAAGAGAGAATGAAGTAATGATTTAATTTTTGATATATAATAGAAAAAGAATATTTAATCAGCAAGGGCTATAATAATCAACAAATAAGGGCGGGATATAAAAATCTTATTTTTAGGTGATGATGAACTAATAGATCAATGCAGATATTTCTTAAATAGAAATTTCCAAAAAAACAGAACAGAATCCTGTATGATTATCGACAACATAAAAATTATTATTTCGAAAAACCAGGGTCCGCCTTCAGTATTGAACTAAACGGGGGTAAGCTGAAAGAGTTCAATGTTTTCCATGATTTTTTCAAACAAGTAAAGAATGCGGTTTATTTTCCAAAAAGTATTATAGAAAAAATCCAGACAGATTATAGGGAGGTAATGATTTATGGCTAAATATTTTGCGCATCCGACAGCAATTGTTGAAAGTGATAAGATTGGCGACGACACTAAAATTTGGGCCTATACTCACATATTAAAAGGAGTTGTAATTGGCGCCAATTGTAACATTGGCGATCATTGTTTTATGGAAAATGGCGTCAAGGTCGGCAATCAAGTAACAATAAAAAACGGAAATATGCTGTTTGAAGGAATCGAGTTGGAAGACGGTGTATTTGTCGGCCCACATGTCTTTTTTACCAATGATTTATTTCCAAGATCTCCACGTTTACCCGAAGCATCAAAAAGATACATTGATCACTCCTGGTTCAAGCCAACATTAATTAAACATGGGGCGTCACTAGGAGCAGCCTCAGTCATTTTAGCCGGTTCAGTCATCGGAGAATATGCCACTATCGGAGCAGGTGCAGTTGTAACCAAAGATATACCTTCATATAGCCTGGTTGTCGGAAATCCTTCGCGCCAAATTGGTTGGGTGTGCCAGTGCGGCCTAAGGTTGGAAGATTTAGGAAAAACCTTTCAATGTAAATCATGTGGAAAAGGTTATGTATTGGATAACAAAACACTAAAATTGATATAAGTTTTATGGCTAAGACAAATTACATGGTGAATTCCCATTGTGATTAACACATCAGGTCCAAAAACCTTTTCGATTTTTGGACCCGATTAAACTCTATTATTAGAATTTAAAGCATTTCTTTAATACTGGCAACCACAAACTTAATCATGTCGTCGTTTAGTTCAGCATACATTGGTAATGATAATATCTGCTCGGCACATGCCTCCGTGGTTGGGAAAGAACCTTTTTTATAACCCAGTTTTTCATAAGCCTGTTGTAGATGGATTGGCACCGGATAATGAATCCCTGTTGAAATGCCTTTTTCAGCCAATTTAGTTCTAATTTCATCACGATTTTTTAACCGAATGACATATAAATGCCAGACTGGCTCTGCGTAAGCCGGAACATCTGGAGGGGCAATGTCGATTTCCGTTAATAATTTGGCATATAACGTTGCATGCTGACGGCGTGCTTGATTCCAGGCATCAAGGTATTTTAATTTCACACGCAAAACTGAAGCCTGTAAGGTATCCAACCGGCGATTGTACCCCAGTTGAATGTGATAATATTTATCTTTGGCACCATAATCACGCAACCTTCTCAAAGTTTCGTAAATTTTTGGATCGTTTGTTGTTATTGCCCCACCATCACCGTAACATCCCAAATTTTTTGCCGGATAAAAGCTGAAAGCAGCTGCATGCCCCATTGAGCCGGTTCGTTTGTTCTTATATTTGGCGCCATGTGCCTGGCAGGCATCTTCAATCACAATCAACCCATACCGGTTGGCAATTTCTAACATTGGTTCCATATCCACTGGTTGACCATATAGGTGGACCGGAATAATTGCTTTTGTCTTTTTTGTTA
>JAJTBH010000490.1 GCA_021287005.1 Anaerolineae bacterium | reverse complement strand
GTGCTTTTGATGTCGAGCTTTTCAAAAGATGTGTCACCGGCTTACCGGGTGGGATGGTTGGCCGGCGGGCGGTATCGAATGGATGTGGAACGCCTGAAGATGGCTACCACCATCAGTACAGCGCTTTTACCGCAGCTTGCCATTGCCGAATTTCTGGATAACGGTGGTTATGACCACCACTTACGCAAGATTCGCCGGGTTTATGCCCAAAAGGTGGCGCAAATGGCGCATGCCGTCATGCGTTATTTCCCCGAAGGCACACGCGTTACGTCCCCCGAAGGGGGATTTGTGTTATGGGTGCAGATGCCCGAAGAAGTTGATTCACTGGTTTTATATCAGAAGGCCTTGCGGGCCGGTGTGACGATTGTGCCCGGTTACCTGTTTTCGGCTATCCCCAAGTATCGCAACTATATCCGCCTCAACGCTGCTTATATGTCTTTTGCGGCTGAACGGGCCATTCAGCGCCTGGGCGAATTGGTGGCCGAGATTCAAGCCGGACAAAAGACGCGGGTTTAATTAACAAACAGTGCCCCCATTGCCTGAAAATGGAGGCACTGTTTGTTTAATAATCAAGCTTATTTTGTTGTGATGCGGCCTTCAACCTGTGTTTTTACCGGGCTGTTGGTTTTGATATAGTCGGCAACAACCTGGTCTAACGGACGCCCGAAAGCATAAGCATCCAAACCCTTTTCCTGCAGCACTTTATAATCATCACCGCCGCCCAGCATAAAGTCATTAACTGCCAGCGAATAAGTGGCCTGAGCATCGAGTGGCTGGAATTTTCCGTCCGCATCCGACACTTCCACGCGTGTAATGCGGCTGCCGGCCGCCTGAGAGGGATCATATTCAAAGCGCAGCCCCGAAACTTGCAGGAAACGCCCGGTGCCTTCACTGGAATCCACCCGGGATACGCCGTTTTCAAGAACGGCTTGCAGATCACTGCCTTTAAGTTTGACGGTGCTGACCAGGTTGCCAAAGGGTAATACGGTGAGCACATCCCCGAGGGTAACTTTGCCGGCTTTAATACTGGCGCGAATGCCGCCGCCGTTTTCCAGAGCTACCTGAGCGCCGGTCTCGGCACGCATGGCGTCAGTAATCAGGTTGCCCATGCTGCATTCCTGCACCCGGCAGACGGTCCGCTCGCCTTCAAGAAAAACGCCGCTTTCACCGACTTCTTTTTGGGTTAATTGGGCTATGGGTCCCTTAAGCTGTTTCACCAGGGCGGTTACACTTGCATCCGGTGTGATGTAGTGTGATAGATAAACTGTGTCTCCGGTCCATTGTACCAGGTCGCCCGCGCCATCAAATTCTATATCCAGTTTGCCTATATATAGTAAATATTCACCGGCCTGGACGACCAACACATTTTTGCCATCCGGGTTTTTAACCACTGCCGGGTAAACATCACTTGCGCGTTTATCAATATTTGCCAGCAAAGTATGCGTGTGCCCGCCTACGATTACATCGACGCCGTTGATTGTTTTGGCCAGATCCAGATCGGCGGCATATCCGATATGTGTGATCAGGATGATTTTGTTTACACCTGCCGCCGTTAATTCATCCACATTGTTTTTGACATCCTGGGTCAGGTTGGCATCAAACACCAGATCGCTGCCGGGGTGTGAAAGGGTGGGCGTGTTAGGGTTGGCCAGGCCGATAATCCCAATTTTTTCACCACCTTTTTGTAAAATAACATACGGTTTGGTTTTGCCTTTAAGTGCGCCGGACTGGTCAAAATTAACATTGGCGACCACAACCGGGAATTTTAGTTTTTGTATAAAAAGGGCCAGATTGCCGTCCCCTTCGTCAAACTCGTGGTTACCGAGCGTCATGGCGTCGTATTGCATGGCGTTCATTAATTGAGCGCTGTCGGAACCATGATGTAATACGTAAAACAGGGTGCCGATAAAATTGTCGCCGGCATTCAACAACAGCGTATTCGGATTGGCTGCTCGAACCTGGCGGATGACGCTGGCTGCCAGAGCTGCACCGCCGTCGCCGTTGAGATCGGGTTCATGATGGGCGTGAATATCGTTGGTGTGTAGAATGGTTAACTTGTAGTTTTTTGCCGGTGCGGTTGGGGCAACCGTAGCAGTGGCAGCCGGGGCGATGGCCGTGTTTACTATCGCAGCTACCTGGCTTGGAACGCAGCCCGCGGTAAAAATAATGCATAAAATCAGAAATATATTGCCGATACTCGGGATTGGAAAAAATTTTTTATACTTAAGCATAAAACCTCAACCGTCTATTCTTGAAAATTATTAAGCTCTTTTTATCATAACCTGATTAAATAATATAAGCAATTAAAATCTCCCCGACCTTAAGTAAGTTTTAATGATAAATTCGATATATTGGATTGAATAAACTAGATTTAATAGGTAAAATTTATAATATACAATTATCTAATTTTAAAAATAGTAAAAAACATTGTTGTGTTAAATAATGAGGTGTTTATATGAAAGCAATGGTTATTACGGCCTTTGGCGGGCCGGAAGTTTTTCAGGAGGCGGAACTGCCTACGCCACAGCCCGGACCGAGCGAATTGTTGGTGCATGTTAAGGCCACCTCGGTGAACCCGGTCGATTATAAAATTCGGCAGGCGGGCAGTTGGGCCCAGGTGCAGCCGCCGGCGGTGATCGGGTATGATGCTGC
>JAJTBH010000489.1 GCA_021287005.1 Anaerolineae bacterium | reverse complement strand
CCATTTCCGGCCATCCCGAAAAAGCCGTCCCGGGGAAGGACGGGGGCAATTTTGAACTTCATCAGGCCGCTTTATTAAAAATCGAGTTACAGGCCCCGGATGTGGTCAAACTTTATCGGCTGACTCTTTTGCGCCAGCCCTGACGCCTGGATTAATCCCCCTTTTTTAGTCTTAATTATTTGACATTTAATCTCTTTTTGAGTATGATATATACATCCCCCTAGTATAGGGTTGGATCATCCAAAAAGGAGTTTACAAATTATGTCTTCCGTGACTTATACCATTCCCAATATTAACTGTAATCACTGCGTTCACACCATCACCAGCGAATTGAGCGAACTGCCCGGCGTTCAGTCAGTTAAAGCCGATGCCCAAAGCAAACAGGCCACCGTAGTTTATGATGCGCCCGCCGATGAAGCCAAAATTGAGGCGCTGCTCAAGGAAATTAATTATCCTGCCGTAAAAGGTTAATCCTCCTCTTATAATTTTAAAAAAGAGGCGCTCCGCTCCCTGGACAGGGCGGGCGCCTCTTTGATTCATGTTTTAATCTTACAGGCCGGTTTCCAGCGGGGTGCGTACCACACGCCCGTCGTTGATCTCCCAGATTTCACTGGCAAAACGTTCGATAAAATAACGGTCGTGCGAAATGGTAAAAATCGTGCCTTCAAAAGTTGCCAGCGCCGCTTCAAAACGCATCTGCGATGGAATGTCCAGGTGGTTGCCCGGTTCGTCCAGCATTAAAAAGTTACAGCCCTGCGCCACCAGGCAGGCCAGCGATAATCGCGCCCGCTCGCCGTATGATAAAGACTCCACCGGTGTAAAAACATCATCACCGAAAAACAGGTAATAGGACAAAAAGCGCCTGGCTTCGGTTTCGGAATAATGGCTCAGGTGCAAAAGCGTGTTTAAAGCATCTTTCTTGAAAAAACGCTGCTGCTCTTCCTGCGCCATGTAACCAACCTGCACGCGGCTGCCCAACCGCACTTCACCCGCCAGGGGTGAAATTTCTCCCAGAATGGTTTTAAACAAACTGGTTTTACCGCTGCCGTTGCAGCCCATTAACACCGCCCTTTCACCATACCGGATGGTGGCCGTTAATGAACCAATTAAACGCCGCTCGCCATACCCCACACACAGGTCTTGCAGCACCAGCACATCCCGCCCGCTGGCGACGGTGGATTCAAAACCCATTTTTAATTTCCAGTTTTCGCGCGGTTTTTCAATTTTATCTTCCGATTGAAGCTGCTCAACCCGTTTTTCAATGGTTTTGGCGCGTCGCATGGTCTCAAGCGAGCGGTCGCTAAAAAAACCTCTCATAAATTTGTCATTATCGCGGTTGGTTTTACCCGTCTTGCCGGCTCTGGCGCGGCTGCGCATCCGGTCGGCGGCGCGTTTCAAACGTTTCAGTTCTACACGCTGGTCTTCATATTGTTCCCACTGGCGCTGAACTTCGGCCTCTTTTTGAGCCAGGTAAGCGCTGAAATTACCTTCATAAAATTTAATACGATGTGTTTGATTATCCAGATCGAGTATGCCGTTTGTGACCCGCTCCAAAAAATAGCGGTCATGCGAAACCAACAGCATGGCTCCCGATTGTTTTAATAACCAGTCTTCCAACCAGTTAAGCATATCGATGTCGAGGTGATTGGTGGGTTCATCCAGCAACAGTACCTGCGGCGCGGTCATCAACACACCCACCAGCGCCAGGCGTGTTTTTTGTCCGCCGCTTAACGTAACAGCCGCCTGCTGACGTGGAATTTTATCCAGGCCCAGAGCCGGTAAAATTTCTTCCATGCGGCTCTGGCTCTCGCCGGCCAGCAACATGGCTTCCAAAACTTCCGCATAATCTGCCTGAACGGTTTCATCCAGGGGAGTTTCAGCCAGGCGAGCGGCCAGTTGTTCCACCCGTTCTAACAGCCGCGCATATCCGCCGCCCACCGTTTCCAGATAATCCCCTACCGTCAAAGAAGCAAACAAGTCAAAACCTTGCGGCAGGTAACCCAAACGCACATTGGGCGCAGTTAAGCTCACCAAACCACTGTCAGGCCTTTCCAGGCCGGTTAAAATGCGGATTAACGTGCTTTTTCCACAGCCGTTGATCCCCACAGGCCAAAGCGGTCGCCGGCGTTTAAATTAAACGAAACTTCTTTTAAAATGCTCTGTGTAGCATATGATTTTGAAATGGAATTTACTGTAAGCATCATCAACCTTTATTGAAAAATAAAAACCGAGGGCCAATGGCCCTCGGTTAATTAACGACAAAAAATCGTCCAACCGGACTCATTACCCTGAAAAAAAGTTTATTTACTGGTTGATGGATGACATTAATTTAACTCCTACTAAATAACCACGGTTATTGTATCATAAATTTTTTGTATCTACTCCCTCGTGGTGATTTTAACCCTCTCCGAACTCACCCCCGGCGAGAAAACACATCTTTTACACAAGGATTATTGCAAAGCCAGGGGTTGGGATGGGGTTTACGGTTTTTTATTTTTTATAGATAGGTCAGGCGAATACATATTAATTTTTTATCCGGTATTTATTTATTACTTCAAACGGACTCGGGATGCCAGAGTCGTGGTCTTCTACGAATATTCCGACCGGTTCGCCAGTTGTATATGTTAAAACGGAATATTAAAAATCATTAACTTGACATTTTTTATCA
>JAJTBH010000488.1 GCA_021287005.1 Anaerolineae bacterium | reverse complement strand
TTTTTTCGAACATTTCAGCCTAATGAGATTCGTATGGGCTGATTAAGTACCGGCATATTTTTTGATATTTTATCTATGCGCATGTTATATTTTGGTTTTAAATCTTTATAACGCTGCGGATGCACCATTTCCATCCCGGAGGATTGCATATGATTCCCTATTTTAGGGCAAATTTTAATGTAAGCCGGGAAACATTCAATGACCTGATTAACGGGATTCCCTAACTTAGCTGTGATATCCTCCAGGGTTGAGCCAAAATAATCTTTTTTTCATCCGTTTGAATATTTCGGCAGGTCATTCGCCTGCCAATTAAAACAAAGGCACTCCCCTAAACGGGCCCAATAACGGCAGACTTTTTCCGGGCAAAAAATAATTGTGAAAAAGTTTTTGGGCGGTTTTTTTCAACCAGGTGGTTTTTAAATTTAATAAAAAGTTACGGATTTTTTGATAAACCGGCTATCAAATTCGACCTTCCCAGAATCCCTCAGAGCCAATTTCAGGGTTTAACCATAACAGAAGACCTTCGTTTAAAAAACGGTGAATAAGCCCTCTCAGCGGGCTTCTGCCAAAAGCGGGCCCCTATGGGAAGTCCATTTTTTTGCACCCGGGTGCAAAATCGAACCGGTTAAGCCGCCGATTATTTAGGTCCGGTTCCGTTGGGTTAACCGCCTGGAATTCGGCGTTGCGGCGAGGGTTGGAAGGGAGTCAAAAGCACCACGGCTGCGTAAAGACCTTGCCTGCGGATTAATCTCTCAACAAATAGCTTTTATATTTTTTGCACCTGGGTGCAAAAAAAAAGCGGATGTAAAATACCGATCGGTAATTTACATCCGCTATCAAAAGGCGTGTGGAGATGGATTAATATTCGCGTTTTTTATCCTTCATGGTTTTAACCAGCACTTCCAGGGTGGAAATGACTTCATCAATATGGCCCAACGAAGCGTCGCATAAATCGAGAGCCAGGTCCTCAACCTGATACCTGGCTTTTCCGGAGTATAAACCGATTAACTCACGGTAAAACTTGGCGGCCACTTTTTGACTGGGAATGATATTATGAACGCGGCGTTGCGCGGATTGGTTTGAACTTAGCGGCGTGTGCGCCGTTTCATCATCCGAGCGTGCGGCGATGATCTGGTAAATAATCTGGCGAATCTGATCGACAGGCAGGCGCAGCGCCTCGCGCAAGGTTTTTTCGGGGATGTCATAATTGTTTACCAGTTCCAATAAATCATTGGGCAAATTTAACATGGCCAGGTAATAATAGGACAGGCGCTGTTTGATGTTTAATTTTGATTCCACCAGGGCCCAATCTTCGGCGCTGACACGCACATGGTTGATGCGGCGATAATAATCGTGGCGGTTTTCATCGGGCAGCGGTTCAATCTGGTGATTTAATAAAATGATGGCGGCAATGCTGCGCGCGCGGGTTAACGAATTGGGCGGGGAGCTCTGTTCATTTTCAAGAATCTGGCGCAGGCGCGACGGCGCCTCAACCGGGATGGCTTTTAAGGATGCTTCTGCCAGGTCGATTTTTTGCAGGGTATGATATAAAACCGTACCCCAAAAACGGCGTTCGCCGGTTTCAATGAAAAAATCGCGGTCTTTAAAATAACCGGTGATCGGCTCAATCTGCCCTTCACTGGCAATCGATTCACCCAACTGCACCAGTTCATTCACCACCCGCTCAAAACCGGCATCCTGCCCGGCGGCCTGTAAAATTAAATTGGCCGCTTTTTGATTATCAATTCGACGGCTGTAATAGGGTGTGGCAATTTCTTCGGGCAGAATCAGGCGGGTTTGAAAATAATCGGGATGAATGTTTTCAACCGGGATCTTAATCACCGCCTGGCGGCCGGTGCTGGTGAGAGCAGGCCGGTCTTCACTTTCCGCCTGGCTGCTGCCCTGCGGGTTTTGCCCGGATATATGAAAGGAAGGTCGCGGCATAAATTCCTCCTGTTAATTAAGCACGTAAAATGACATTCATCAAAAACAGCGCCATATCACGCGGCCCGTCGTTATGCGAGATAAAACAAATTTTTTCCAACAGGTCCGGGCGCTGCCATTGCTGCGCCAGTTCAAGCGCGCGCGGGTCGTCAAAACGGTTGGCCGGGCCAAAAATACGCGGCGGTCTTAATGAAAAAACATCCAGGCCTTCAGTATTGGCCAGCGAAATATCATCCCGTTCGCGGACGGGGTTTAAGACCTGATCGGGATATAAATTAATCACATCTTCGAGAATGCTTTGTTGTTGGGCGCGCGCCGGGTTAAATTTGGTCGGCAAAATGCCAAGCAGTTTTAACTTGGGGTTAACCCGTTTTTGCACACGGCGGATTGAGTCGAGGATATCGGGCAGAGAACTGACCCCCAGGCCGGAAACGTCAAAGGGCACCACAATATCATCAGCGGCATTTAAAGCATTCCGCAGCAGCAGGTTATAGGACGGGCCTGTATCCACCACCACCCATTCATAAGAATTTTGATAAGCGGCCAGTCCATCCGCCAGGCGCAGCTCGCCGCCTTCCACCTCACCCAGGTCGCGAATGGCGCCGGCCAATGAGGCTTTATCCACGGGGATAAAATCCAGATTGGTGGTGTGGTAATTTTGTGGAATCTGCGCAGTGAAAATGGTTTCAGCCGGAGCGGGAATATTTTCATCCAACAGCAGGTCTGCCACAGT
>JAJTBH010000487.1 GCA_021287005.1 Anaerolineae bacterium | reverse complement strand
AAAAACATAAAAGAAGATACGCGCCAGTTCATGGCGCAATGAATGAATAATTTTTGGTTTTGGCGGCGCAGCATTTCTTCAACAAAACGAGCAAAATCTTCGGGGGTCGGGTTTTCCCAGACAACGGGAATGTGAACGTAATCCATCCCGGCGTTACGAACAAGGTCGCCTTCCTCCGCAATAGCCCGGAATGAGTTGGCGGTTGCCAGATTTATTACGACTTGAAAACCGGCGGCGTGAATTTCAGGAAAAATGGAAGCGTCGGGTTGACCTGATGTGACGATGGAATCGCTGAAATCTTTAAAGTTAATGATGCTTTCAAGTTTGTTCATGAATGTAACCCTCCCAGTCCATTATAACAGTCAAACAGGAAGGAAAAAACGAAAAATAAAAAATTTTCCGATCCGGGAAAATAAAACGAGACCCTTTTAAAGGTCTCGCTTTAATGAATGTATCATTTATTTATTAAGAATTCTTTTTATTTTTCCAAAAAAGGATCAAAAGTTGGATTGGTTCCCGACCAAACACAGGATGGACTATCCATATTGCAGGAGATGCCTAATGAACAGCGATGTCCGGTGATGCGTGGGGCTTGATCTGGCAGGACCTCAGGCGGGTAAACAGCCTGTACTTCCAATGCCACTTCACACTGTTTGTGTTCGCAAAAACGTACTTTAATGGGTTCCCAATTTGTCTCTGACATGGTGCTTTACCTCCAAAAAAGACAATCATTATCTTATATTATACACCCAAATGAAAAGGCATCATCTGTATTTTGGCATATTTTAGGATGTGAATTCTCAACTTTTGTCATCATCAATAACTTTAAATTCGCCGTCGATAACATTATCGGGCGGATTTTCTTTTTGTCCCATATGCGGGTCAATGCCATGCAGGCGATCCAGGTGCTCCTGGACGACCTGTGAGGGGCATAACTCGACAAAAGCGTAAATGCCCAGGCTGAACAAGGCCAGATCATCCAATGGGCCGGGAATATCCAAAGGGTTAAACACATAAATCACGCTGGCAATCGGAATGATTTTTAAAAACGGATTAACCCGCGAGTCCCCCATCAATTTTAAAACCAGTTTTGTTCTGACCAGGATTTCAGTAAAAATGCCGCTATTAACGGTAATTTTGTCGGGTTTCTGGTTGGACATGTTGATCTCCTTCAAATAATTATACAACCATTCAATCTGGCTATCATGCGAAATAATACAAACGAAATAAGGCGGGAAACAGGGCGAATGTAATTTTTTATCAGATTTAAATCGGTTTTTGCCCATTCCCTCAACTCCTTCCAGAATCGGGAAGGGGAGAAAATAGTTTTTCTGGAGAGTTATTGTACCAACGTCACTGCTTTTTTAGTTTTCCGTCCTGGGGCGGGGGGATGCTTAACACATCTTTGACGGCGGTGAAAAAAATTTTATCTTTTATAGAAAAAAGAATTTTTAATGCGATTGCCTTGAGGCGGGAATGAAAAATGCTGTAAAGTTAACAATAATATTGTAAAATGAAAATTACCAATAAAAAATATATGGAGGAAGCATGCGTATTAAAGGGTATGTTGTCTCCGGCCTGATAGGAATGATCATCGGGATCGCCGTTACAAGCTGGGCTACCAGAGCATTACCAAAAATCATTTCCAGATCCGTTTTAAAAACAATGAATGGCATGATGGAACGAATGGAACGCGTTGCGGGGGATGAGGAATAATCGGATTATTGACATGTTTACTCAAATAGGTTTACAATCGAATTTGCCGATTGAATGGAATTTTGAGATTAGTTTGAATAAAACTGATTGATATATTTCCATTCAAAATTTTTTAACTTTTAGTTAAGGAGGAAAGAATGAAAATGCGAGTTATCAATTCGCTGGTGTCTGCACTGGTGTTATTAAGCATGACCTTAGTTGCCTGCGCACCTGCAGCCACCCCTACAGCCGCCCCCGCTACAGAGGCGCCGGCTGTTCAACCCACGGAAGCTCCCGCACCGAAGTCCCGACTGAGGCAGCCACTGCCACAGCCGAAAAACCGGCTGGCCCCGTCTGGGCTGATGTTCGTCTCAGACAGGCTTTCGCCGCCGCCATTGACCGCGAGGCCCTGGTGGACCGTGTATTTGAAGGCCGCAATACCCCGGCTTATTCGATGGTTCCCCCCAGCTATCCCGGCGCCACCGAATCCTTCCTGGATAAATACGGCACCCGTGATCTCGATCTGTCCAAAAAACTGCTGACCGAGATGGGTTACACCGCTGAAAATCCGTTCACGTTTGACCTGTTTTACCCTCCCGACCATTACGGCACCACGACCGTGGACGTCATGCAGGTTTTGAAACAGCAGTTGGAAGAAACCGGCCTGATGAAAGTCAATTTACAAACCCAGGCCTGGGCTCAATATATCGGCGAATCCGTTCCTCAGGGTAAATTCCCGGCCTTCATTCTGGGCTGGTTCCCCGATTTTGCCGATCCCGAAACCTGGTTAACTCCCTTCGCTTCCTGCAACCAGTCACCCGCTCAGGGTATCAGCTATTGCGATGAAAAATTTGACGAACTGCTGGCCCAGGCCCGCGCCGAGTCAGATCCCGCCAAACGCGAAGAACTTAACAAACAGATTGACACCTATTGGGCCGAAAATGTCCCCAGCCTGCCTTTATTCTGGGAACCCGAATACATCACCGCTCGT
>JAJTBH010000486.1 GCA_021287005.1 Anaerolineae bacterium | reverse complement strand
AGTTATGCAGTAAATCTATCGGCAGATGGCAAAACCTATATTTACAATCCCGATGTAACCGGGTTTTCCAGTTTCACGCCGGGAAGCCAATGGAAAATTGTGGTTAATGGTTTTGATCAAATCGTTTCAATTGATCCGCAGTAAGAAGGTCAAAAATTCATCAAAAAAGAGTAAAAACGGGTGCGGTAAATCGGCAAAATGGATGATTTTATCTTAAAAGATGTATCCAAAAAACAAATTTCGGATACAATATAACACGTTGAGCAGTTATGAAAATCAATCGATTATCCGTAAAAATACGTCATTACCGTTCCTGTATGTTTTATTTTATGTCCTCATACCTTAAACGGATGCAAGATATTATTATTGAATCCAGCATTGATTTAATTTATTTGCTTCTTGGAGCATCAATTATTAAGGCCATTAACCTGATCGTAATGTATAAAAGACTCCCCTGCAAGGTAAAAATTACCCAAACGCAGGGGAGTTTTATATTAACCCGCTGTTTAGCCGGATTTTCATTGAGCAAAATATTTGAAGGGATACTTTACCCCTCCGGGTACTTTACCCTTTCGGGTACTTTGCTCAAATAAACCTATCACATTAGAGGAACACTCAATTTTAGGAGGAATAACGTGGATAAAAGTTTATTAGATGGTCTTTTCAGACCAAAATCAATTGCAGTCATTGGTGCATCTGCCACCCCCGGAAAAATCGGCCATACCGTCATTAAAAACCTGTTGGAAGGTCGTTATGGCGGCGCCATTTACCCGATTAACCCTTCAGCCGGTGAAATTCAGGGTTTAAAAGCGTATGCTTCCGTGCTTGACACTCCGGGACCCATTGATGCAGCAGTCATCACCGTTCCAGCCAAGTTTGTATTACAGGCGACTGAAGAATGCGCCAAAAAACAGGTCAAAGGCCTCATCATCATCACCTCCGGTTTCAGCGAAGTTGGCGACAAAGACCTGGAAGCCAAAATTGTTGAAATTGCCCGCAATAACAACATGCGCATCCTGGGGCCCAACATTGTCGGCACCCTCTCCAACTCCGACAAGATGAATGCCTCTTTTGCCCCTTGCCTGCCCTTACCCGGCAAAGCCGCCCTCATTACCCAATCCGGCGCTCTGCTGATCGCCATCGATGCTGCCAGCTTCAGCCGCGGTGTCGGTTTTGACAAATTGATCTCCATCGGCAACATGTCTGATGTTGATTTCGCCGACATTATCGATTGGTTGGATGAAGACAAAGACAGCACCTGCGTTTCCATGTATATTGAAGGTTTCAAAGACGGCCGCAAATTCATGGATGTCGCCCGCAAATCCGTGAAACCCATCATCGCCTTAAAATCCGGCGTTTCTTCCCACGGCGCTGCCGCCGCTGCCTCTCACACCGGTTCACTGGCCGGCGCTGCCAAAATTTATGGCGCTGCCTTCCAGCAGTCCGGCGTGGTGCAGGCCACCAACCTCGACAACCTCTTCGACCGCACGCTGGCGCTCTCATTACAGCCCCCCATGAAGGGTGACAACCTGCTGATTATCACCAATGGTGGTGGTGTGGGTGTGTTGGCCACCGATGCAGCCGAACGGTATGGCATCCCCTTAAAATTCGCTCCCGCCGAACTGCAGGGCGAAATGAAAAAACATATGCCCGAATTCGGGTCTGCCAAGAACCCGGTGGATATGACCGGTATGGCCGGCAACGATTGGTACTATGAATGTGCCCGGTTTGCCATTTCTCACCCGTGGGTGGACGGCCTCGCCATGCTCTACTGCGAAACCGCCATGACCAACCCGGTTGAAATCGCCCAGGCTATTCACAAAGCCGTCAAAGATTCCGGCGTCACCAATAAACCGGTTGTGGTTTCACTGGTCGGCGGCGAACGCTGCACCGAAGCCATGCGCTGGCTGGCCGACAACGGTATGCCCGGTTACGGCGATCCCGAAATTGCCATCAATGCCATTGCCGCCCTGCGTGAATTTGCCATTATCAAAGAATTCGCCAAAGAACAGGTTACCACCACAGCTTCCGCCCATCGCGAGGCCGCCCTCAAGATCATTGCCGCCGCACGCGCCGATGGACGTAATGCCCTGACTGAAATCGAAGCCAAACAAGTTTTCTCCGCCTATGGTTTACCCGTCACTGCCACCTCACTGGCCAAAACTGAAGACGACGCGGTTGCCCTGGCCAAGAAAATCGGCTTCCCCGTGGTTATGAAGATCGTCTCCCCCGAAATTCTGCACAAATCGGATGCCGGCGGCGTGAAAGTTAACATCAAAGACGAAGCTGCCGTTCGGGATGCCTTCAAGACCATCATGAGCAATTCCAAAGCCTACAAAGCCGATGCCAACATTCACGGTATCGCCATTCAGGAAATGGCCCCGTGGGGCACCGAAGTTATTCTGGGTTCAGTCAATGATCCCACCTTTGGCCCCACCATGATGTTCGGTCTGGGTGGCATTTTCGTTGAAGTGCTCAAAGACGTCACCTTCCGTGTCGCCCCCGTCACCTCCAACCAGGCTTCCCGCATGCTGGATGAAATCCGCAGCGCCCCCATTCTGAATGGCGTGCGTGGTGAAACCGCTCGCGATAAAGCCGTCCTGGCCGAAACCATCGCCCTCTATTCCACCATGATTTACGATCTGAAGGACGAAGTTGCCGAATCAGACGCCAACCCCGTGTTGGTTTACGAAGCCG
>JAJTBH010000485.1 GCA_021287005.1 Anaerolineae bacterium | reverse complement strand
AAATAGTTTTTACTCATCGGTGGTGCTTTTGGTCCCCACCCAACCCTCCCCCGGCGAAATAACACAATTTAAGCTCAACATCCGTTTGCCGGGGGAGGGTTGGGGTCATAGGTTTTTCATTCTTTATGGATAGGTCCGGTGAGTAAACACCAAAAATAAACAGAATATTTGTTCGTCAAAACACCCATAATGTGCTAAACTTATATTAATTCCAATTTTAGGGAGGATGATATGGAAAACGACTATTACATTAACTTAAAGTCTTATTCTCTGGATGTTTATGCCGCCGAACTGGAACAGGCCGAGCTGCTGCCCAGCCGCAAAATGCTGCAAGAGGACCTGCCGGCCCGTTTCGCCGTCTTAAAAGCACAGGGTTTAAATACCCTGGATGACCTGCTGACGGCATTAAAGACGCCGCCCCGCATAAAAGCTCTGGCATTACAAAGCGCCATACCTGAAGAATACCTGATTTTGTTAAAAAGAGAAATCGGCAGTTGTTTTCCAAAAACAGTTAATCTACAGGATTTTCCCGATATTTCCTCTGAAACGATAAAACGCCTGGCAGTTGAAGGGATTCATAACACCTATCAATTATTTGATTACGTCAAAACGGCCGCCGGACGGCAGGCTTTAAGCCTGAAAACCGGCATAAACAAAAGCGATATGCTGGAATTGACTCGCTTAACCGATTTATGCCGGATTCGTTGGGTCGGCGCCAATTTTGCGCGTTTGCTGGTCGATTCTGATTTTAATACGGTCAAAAAGGTATCAGAAGCCGATTATGCCGAGGTCTACCGGCAATTGATGACAATCCTTGAAGAAAAACAATATTTTAAAGGCAAGTTCGGGCTTAATGACATGAAGCTGACCGTACTGGCAGCCAGGCTGGTGCCGGATGCCATTCAATATGACGAATAAATTTAAGCAAATTCCTGCATCAGGCGTTCCGCGCTTATCCGCGCCCCGTGCAATTCAACCTGTCCGGCCAAAAGTCGGGCTCGTTCTTTCAGGTCGGGATGCAGGCACTCCTTCAATGCTGCGACCAAACCTTCTTCATTAAGTTCGTCGCGTAAGGGGCCCGCTGCCCCCACGCCCAACTGCTGCACACGCCGGGCCCAGAAAAACTGATCGTAATTGTGCGGAACAATCACCTGTGCAATACCCGCCCGCGCAGCCGACATGGTGGTGCCGGCTCCGCCGTGATGCACAATGGCAGCGACACGCGGCAGTAGTTTCTGATGATTAACGTCGCCGATCGAAAGGCAGTCGTCTCTGCCGTCAATCAACGTCAGGTCGGCCCAACCCTGCGAAAGAATAAAACGTTGTCCCAAAGCACGCGCCGCCTCAATCAAAATGCGGCTGGTCTGGTCAGATGCGCGCATACTGCCAAAACCCAGATAAACGGGAGGTGCGCCGGCGGCAAGAAATTTTTCGAGTTCATCCGGCAGGTCCGTCCGGTCGTCCAACAACCAGGCGCCGGTCTGAAAAACTTGTAGGGCGTCTGATGAAACGAATGGACCAAGCAGTGGGTCCGCCGCCAGCCAGGGCTGACCGGTAAACATGTGGTCGCGCACACTGCCCACCGGATCAAGCCCCATCTTTGCGCGTTCCTCATTCAAAGTAACGCCAAAACGGGCCGTAAATTCAGCTTCGTTTTCCTGCCAGAGTTTCAAATTTTCCGCCTTGGACAGCAGAAACGAAGGAACGCCGCTCATTTTGGGCGGGGGATAATGCGGCGAAGGTAAAACAGCGGGACAATAAGCCGCAAAAACATAGGCGCTTTTCTGAGCTTCGGCTATTGAGCGGGCTGCAATTTGCAGTGCGCCCGCAGCCACAATCACATCACACCCGCGGGCGGCTTCGCTGATGGTTTGAAATTGCTCGCGCACGGTTTGCACGGCCAATTGTTGTAATTGTTCCGGGGTCGGCAGCACCGGTTTACCCGTTACGATTCCACCCGTCATTTTTTTAAGATCCGGGCCAATCGGAATACATTCCAGATCATATGATTCAATCCATTCTTTAAAATTGGTGGGGACGCATAACCTCGCCCGCTGCCCCAATTTTTTTAGTTCAAGTGCCAATGCCAGAACGGGCTGCACATCGCCGCGCGAACCGATCGAAGAAAGTAATACCTGCATTACAACCTCCAGGTTATAAAATTTTTAAACTATTGAATCTGTCGACAGGGATTCTGGTTATAGTATAGTAATGAGATTTAAAAAGAAAAGGTCTATCTTTTCATGAAAAGTTTTGCTAAAATAAATGTGGGGGAAATAAGCTGTCGCCTTTTAGTCCGGCGATGTGCTTAAAATAACAACACGCCGCAACTGGTATAATGGATGCGGTTCAGCTTATGTCAATCCTCACTTCCAAGGCCATAAAAGATTTCCCTTTTGCTTATTACGCCGATGCAAAAACCATTCAACGTGGACGGGTTTATTTTAAAGAAGGTCGCGTCTGGAATATCGATATGCACGGTAACAGCCGTGCCATTTGTGATGTAGAAGGAAGCAACGGGGATTATACGGTCGAGGTAGGAATCAATCAAAAAACGGGACAATTATATTTTGAATGTGATTGCCCTTATGCTGAAAACTATTTTTGCAAACACATGGTTGCCGCCGCGTTGGAATTAAGCGAATATCTTAAAAACGAAGAAGAAACCAACGAAACCAAAACAACAACACGCACCTCGAAATGG
>JAJTBH010000484.1 GCA_021287005.1 Anaerolineae bacterium | reverse complement strand
TAGACAATGCCCAATAATGCCTGAGGGGGTAAAGATAAAACCAACCGGTCATCTAATGTCATCATGCTTCTGGTGGATAAGCCGGTATATTGCGCCAGAAGCCATAGATAAGGCAAGTCTATGATTAATGCTCCGCATACCTGTAATCCGATATTTTTTATCCAGCATAATAATGTTTTTTTCCACCCGCTCGAAAAACGTTTTTTAAATTGTTCAACAAAACTATAAACAGCATACAACAAGCCGCCGTAAGCGGCCCACCGAATATCAGCCAAAATCATAAACCCCAGAACCAGGGCCGAAATTCCCAGGTTATTAATGGATACTTTTTCATCAGCATCGTAAAAAAACAATAACCACGGTGTCCAGGCAAAAGCCATAATTAATGTAATGTGCCCCCCGGCCAACTGTCCAATCACCTTGGGCGCCAGACCCGCCATTAATGCGCCGGTTATGGCGGCAAGCGTATGCAGGTTTTGTTTTTTCAGGAAGAAAAACATGCCCAATTCCAACAGCAACAAATGTGCGACCACCACCAGGTTAACGCTGGCCGGCAGCGGAAAAAACCATGTCAACCACATGGGAGCATACCAGATTCCCGAAAGTGGATCACTGATGAGCGGGTATCCGCTTAAAATGCTGTTCGACCACAACGGAATCCGGCTAGTGTGTTCAAGGGTAAAACGAATATCCAATATGGGGGGTAGATGGGCAATAACCAGATCGGAATAAACCGAATTGATCGGGAATAATAATTGATCAAACGGTAAAAGAACCAGGAACGGCAGCGCCAGAATTAAAACGATTATCCCAAATTCCCGGTTGATTCGTCTATTCCACTTTGTATAGAATGATCCCATCTCGTTCATAAACCTGTGTAAATAATTCCTTCAAATTTTCAAGCCAAAGATGTGAATCTTCTTTTTCAAACCAGATATAAAAAACCTGGTTTTTATTAAGATAGTCCCGCAGGTTTTGTGCATTTATTTTTCCTGAATAAAAATCGGAAATATTTTTCTGCTGAAGTGCGCCATTAACGCTTTCAAAAGGATGTCCATATACAACCCGCTGACCGGTCCATCCCGGAATAAACAGGCCGATGGATTCCGGAGCGAGAACAACTTCTTCTGATGAGCTATTTTTTTCCAGCCATAACATGGCATTTGCTTCAGAAAGTTTTAAATACAACCTGGGATCTTTGTTTTCAGCGGCATTTAATTGCATCATCAAAATAATCGCATTTGAAATCAAGGATAAAAACAATAAGCCGAAAAATATCAAGTTCTTAACCCTTATATTCTTTTTTAACCCTGCAATATAAACTACAGCATTTATTACAACAGGAATATAAATTGCCGTTAAAAATCTCCGCTGTAAATTGAAAGGAATACAGGTTAATAATAGGCTCGTTATGATCCAGATAAACAGGATTGTTTGAAATTTGTTAAATTCGCTCTTAAGAAATTTTCGGCCAGATAAACAAGCCGGCAATAAAACAGGCAGCAGTCCCAAAACCAAAATCAGGAGTGATGGTGATTGGGTAATATTTTGAGAATCCCACAAGGATAAAAGCGGGTCATTTTTTATCACCCAATACTGGTAAATCAGAAAAACACCGCCGCCTAATAAAACGCTCCAAATTGGTTGGGTGCTAATCCGTACTTTTTGAACCAGATTCCATACAAAATACCCGCCGTAAATACATAATGCCAACACAATGCCAAAGGGTAAAATAATGCTCAGCAAAAATCCAAAAATAAATATTAAAAAAGCGTCCTTTAAATTTCGATATTCAACGGATTTTATTAAAATCCATACGGTTAATGTTATACCCAATGGAAAATGAGGGTTGCTATAACTGGATAAAAATGGATAGGCTTCGGCTACATAAAAATCAATTGGCAGTTCATGGCTGAACGCCAGAATCAGCCAGCCCATTCCAGAACCAAAGGTCAATAATAATAAAGCCCAGGTTCGATAGGGTCTTTCCACGCTTCGTTGAACCAGGGCATAAAGCGTAAAAAATAATAAAACTGCCGACACAAAACGCGCCAGATGAAAAGTGAAGATCAATGACCAGCCAAAAAAGCGGGCCACCCACCCCTACATTAAGCGGCTGTTCGCCCCCGTTTTGCGGACTGTACAGTAAATGAAACAAATAGTGCCCGTCGAACCCAAGGCGCATTTTTGCCAGGTAACTTTGGCCGTCGATCGGATTGGCCAGCATTCCACCAAAAACATATTCGCTGCCGGACATCTTCCAGGCAGCAATATAGGGCAGGATAATTAATCCGGAGAAAAAGACAAAAATGATAACTAAATGCTGACGTTTCATTGTAAAATTACTTTGTAAGAAAGAGTATACTTGAGTTCATACAGGTGAGCAATAAAATACTATGAGTCAATCACTACACTTATTCTCTCTCCAAAAAATCGATTCACAAATCGATCGGATTGATGCCCGCTTGCTGGAAATTGAAAAAATTCTGCAAACGGATCGAAACGTACTTGAAGCTCAGAAAAAACTGGACGCAGCTTTAAGTAAACAAAAAACCGCCCAGCGTGACCTAAATTTGATTGAAGATGAAGTGCAAACTAACAAAATCAAACAGGAAACAAATGAATCATCATTATATGGCGGAAAAATTCGGAACCCCAAAGAATTACAGGACCTCCAAAAAGACATCGAAACCCGTAAAAACCTTTTAAAG
>JAJTBH010000483.1 GCA_021287005.1 Anaerolineae bacterium | reverse complement strand
CGGCGGTATCGCCATATCCGGCCTGGAAATCAGTGATTCTTCACGCCATCTGGCCGGAGTTTCGGAACAATCCAGTCATGTCACCCAGCAAATTACCGCCACCATTCAACAAATGACCATCGGCGTGCAAAATCAGAGCACATCCACCAACCAGGCGGCGGCGTTGGTTGAAGAGTTAACCCGCGCCATCAATGGCGTTGCCAAAGGCGCTGAAGAACAATCGCTGGCGGTCAATAAAATGAGCCAGTCAACTCTGGACATTAACCATGCCATTCAACAGGTTGCAAAAAGCGCCGAAACGGTTTCAAAAGGCGCCGGAATGGCCGCCAGTGCCGCACAAAGCGGGGTTGAAAGTGTCGAAAAGACCCTGGTTGGCATGCAAAGTATTAAAGAAAAGGTCAGTATTTCATCTCGAAAAGTGGAAGATATGGGCAAACGCTCCGACCAGATCGGCGTTATCCTGGAAACCATTCAAGACCTGGCCTCTCAAACCAATATGCTGGCATTAAATGCGGCCATTGAAGCGGCGCGCGCCGGGGAACATGGCAAAGGTTTTGCCGTGGTGGCCGATGAAGTGCGCAAGCTGGCTGAAAGATCCGCTTCGGCCACCAAAGAAATTGCAGAGCTGGTCAAAAATATTCAATCCGGCGTGGCTGAAGCCGTCAGCGCCATGAATGACGGCGCCAGGGAAGTGGAAACGGGCGTGAATCAGGCCGGCGAAGCCAAAAACGTATTAAGCCATATCCTGACCTCGGTTGAAAGTGTTAACCAACAGGCCGGTGAAACCAGCCGCACGGTGGAAAAGATGCTCTCCAACGCCAACAACCTGTTAAACGCCGTTGATTCAATTTCTGCGATCATCGAAGAAAACACGGCGGCCACCGAAGAGATGTCGGCCAGTTCCAACCAGGTTTTGGAAGTGATTGAAGGCATCGCCAGCATCAGTGAAGAAAACAGCGCCTCCACCGAGGAGGTGGCTGCTTCCACCGAAGAAATGAATTCACAGATCAAAGATTTGTCGATATCGGCACAAAATATGGCCAACCTGGCAAACGAGTTAAAAGAAACGATCTCAAAATTCAGCATTTGAGTTTTTTCTCGCCCGGCTTTATGCTCGGTTGTTTTCAATAAGCTCTTTTTTATAAATTTCGGTTCCCCATATCTGCGGTTTCACGGGGAACCGAAAATATTTTGCTCCCGGCCGGCAAGATCATCGTTCCTTTTGCCTTTTTCGCGCCAGTCGATTACCCACACGCCGGGCAAAGCGGGTGTATACTGGAGCCTGTTTTTATTATCTTTTTAATTGAAGGAAGTTAAAAAATGTCTAATTTATTGATGATTGCAGTTTCTACCGTAACCCTGGCATTAATTATTTATTCCGTTGCAATCTGGGGCGAACGCCTCACGCACGGCCTGCGCGGCTGGCAGGTTGTATTAATGTGGCTGGGTCTGGTGCTGGATACGCTCAGTTCCATTCTGATGGCAAGCATTGCAGGCGAGTTCCGCCTGGATCTGCACGGCATCACCGGACTGGTGGCCAACCTGGTCATGCTGGCGGCGGCCATCTGGTCAACGCTGGCCTTACGCAGTGAGCGCCCAGATATGCGCCAGGTCTTTCACCGTTACGCCATCTGGTTGTGGGTCATCTGGCTGATTTCATATTTCACCGGCGCGATGCTCTCGATGGGTCGCTGATCGCCTGAAACCCGTTATTATTGTTTGATCTGTCAGTTCGAAGTTAAAAAGCGGCGACTACGCCGCTTTTTAAAATTAAAAGGGCTGTAAACAAACAGCCCGAAATGATATTCAGTCTCAATTATTTTTAATCCCAATCGCTCGAATTTTTACGCCGCAGGCGTTTTGTTTCGCCGTGTTTGGTTTTGGCATCCATACGCGCCGCACGGGCGGCTTTACCCGGTTGGGTGGCCCGGCGCGGGCGCGGTTTTTCGAGCGCCTGGCGAATTAACATCACCAGGCGGTTGATCGCATCCAGCCGGTTTTGTTCCTGGGTGCGGTACCGTTTGGCTTCAAGCACCAACACCCCCTCGGCGGTCATACGGCTGCCGGCCAGTTTCTCCAGGCGTTCTTTCACGTCCGGGCGCAGCGCCGGCGAGTTGCGTACATCAAAATGCAACTGCACCGAGGTGGAGACTTTGTTCACATTCTGCCCACCCGGGCCGGATGAGCGGACATACTCCAGGCGGATATCGTTTTCGTCGATCTTAAGATAAGGCGTGATCTCGATCATTTTTATACCACTATATTATTCATGATAAATCAGTAAAAGGTGGCGTATTAAAAATACAGTAAGAATTTTATCCACTTATTTTTAAATTTAATAACGTATTCTTCAAAAACCAGGCTCAATCAGATGAAAGGGACTTGTTGTGAGCTAAATTAAATTTGCCTTATTAATCCAACCTTTATTTGTAACCGTATTTGTGGCAATAGCAATTTGGCGTGGGGTAAACTGACGTTTATGCTCATTCCATTCATAGGTATATTTAACAACATCCTCCACGGAATTTACCGATTCGTTTTTTATGATCCAGTAAACGGTGGAAAGGAGCTCTAAGCCAAAGGGTGACTCAAAACCCTCCACCAAGTCGGCTACTTTATCAAAACGGGCCAGAGTATCCGGATACTGTTTAAGAAAGGTAGAAGCGTCCTCCACAGCACCTGGTATTAGTTTAAGATGTTTATTAGGCAAATCC
>JAJTBH010000482.1 GCA_021287005.1 Anaerolineae bacterium | reverse complement strand
GATATATATTCTAGCTTGTATATATAATCTTGTCAATCCTTTTTTTACAGGTCTGGAATAAGAATAATCTGCCCGTTTTTCAGGCTCTGTTTTACGTTTATCATACGCTGATTGGTTGAACCACGGTAAGGCTGCGAGATATTACGTTGACTTTTAATATAAGGACCATCCACAATCACATCTGCAAGTTGAATTAATTCGGAAAAACCGGGAGTAGCCTGGTCGGAAATTAATTCCTCCCAGGTAAAACCGCTATAAACCCACAGGTTTAATCCCAGTTTTTTCACCCGTTCAGCCAACCAGGCAGCCGCTTCAGCCTGCGCAAAAGGCTCTCCGCCGCTAAAGGTTATTCCGGAGATAAGGGGGGTGATTTGCAGGTCTTTTAAGACCGACTCAACCCGGGTCAGTTGTCCGCCATCAAAATCGCGTGTTTGGGTGTTATGACACCCGGAACAGCGATGCGGACAACCTTGAAAAAAGATGACGGACCGAAACCCCGGGCCATCACTGACACTCTCATGACTGATCCCGGCTATACGAATTTCCATAAACCTGCTCCCCGTCAATCGTTATAATGGATATGCCTGCGGCGATCTTTTAACTCCGCTTGTTTGGCATCATTAAATCGATCTACTGTCGATAAATATCCGGTTATGCGCCGGATGCGGCGAATGTGATTGGAGCCGCACACAGGACATTCATCATCGATAATCCCTCTAAAAGCACAGCCCAAACATTCGTCAATCGGGAAATTAATTCCGGCATATCCCATATTACACTCTGCCATCCGATGTAATATCGATTCATAAGCCTCAAGATTATGCAGAGGCGGCGCATCCAATTCCACATAGCTGATATGGCCGGCATTTGTAAACTCGTGATACGGTCCTTCAATTAAACACTTATCGTAAGCGGATGCGGGAAAGGCTACCGGCAAATGAAAACTGTTGGTGTAGTACTCCTTGTCCGTTACACCGGGGATTACCCCAAATAAACGCCTGTCCAAAGACACAAACCGCCCTGAAAGCCCCTCGGCGGGGGTTGCCAGCAGCGTATAGTTCAGGTCATAATTTTCACAAAATTGATTGGCCTGGCGGCGCATTGAACGAACAATTTCCAGACCTAATTGGCGCGAATAAGCATCCTGACCGTGGTGTGATCCCGTCAGGCTAACCAGAGTTTCTGCCAGGCCGATAAAACCGATCGAAAGTGTGCCGTGTTTAATCACATCTGCGATATATTCATCCGGTCTTAAGTCCTGGGAATTTAGATATAAACCCTGTCCCATTAAAAATGGCATATCCCGTACTTTTAATTTTGATTGAATCTGAAAACGATGAAATAACTGCCGCGCTGCCAGATCCATGATTTTTTCCAATTCATGGAAAAATACATCCACGTGCCCGTTGGCTCGAATAGCCAGGCGCGGTAAATTTAATGTTGTAAACGAGAGGTTACCCCGTCCCGTGCTGACGGCTTCACCATGCCGGTCGGCTATCACGCGAGTTCGGCATCCCATATAGGCTACTTCATCATTATACATCTGATTAAAAGTGGCATCCATGAATGAAAAAGTAGGATTCATGCGTTGTGAAGAAACCCGCATAGCCAATTTAAATAAATCATAATTGGGACCCTGGGGGTCAAAGTTAACACCTTTTTTTAATCTAAAAATAATATTGGGGAAAATTGGTGTTTCGCCACGTCCCAATCCTTTTTCATAAGCCTCCAGCAGGCTGCGCGTAACACGCCGGCCGGCAGGGCTGGTATCACAGCCCAGGTTGATCGAACTGAAGGGAACCTGCGCCCCCGCGCGGCTGTGCATGGAATTAAGGTTATATACCAGAGCTTCCATCGCCTGAAACACCTCAAAATCACTGGCCCCATCTGTATAAGGCGCCAAATCCCGGTCAAAAAAAGCAAAGGATTGACCACCATGCATATCATTTTGTGAGCTTTGCAAAACGATAGCCGCCAAAGCCGTCGCGGATGAGATTCGTTTTGGGGGGCGGATATATCCATGCCCGGTGTCAAAACCGTCTTGCAATAAACGCCCCAGGGGGATTTGAATGCAGGTTAAGGTTTTTCCATAAAAATCGAGGTCGTGAATGTGCATATCACCCTGACGGTGGGCTTGCGCCATATCTTCCGGAATCAAGCGTGATAAATAATATTGCCGGCTGGCCGCCGAGGCAATCTGCAACATTTTTGCCGAAGGGGAATTTCCGACATTGGCATTCTCACGATTGGTCTCAACCAGAATATCTTCAACGACATCCATTAATTCAGAGCGCGCTTCACGCATCCGTGTTCGCCTGGCGCGATACAAAATATAAGCTTTGGCGGTACGTGCATGCCCCCTTTCGATTAACACCTTTTCAACGGCGTCCTGCACTTGCTCTACACCGGGGATTTCATCTGTTGTGGCGCTGTTTAAATAACGCACCACCACTACACTCAATTCTGCCGCCAGCTCGCGATCTTCACCGCCCACAGCTTTTGCCGCCCTGAATATGGCGTTCGTAATTTTATCGATATCAAATTGAACAATTCTTCCGTCGCGCTTTTTAATCCAAAAAAATCGATTGTTTGGATCGGTTTGAGGCAGCCCGGTTGTAAAGTGTAAATTTTCCTGAAGTTCATTTTCCTGTGATGTCATTTTTGCCTCCAATTTGATATACGGATATTGATTCGAATTTTAAATTTTAATAAACGATAT
>JAJTBH010000481.1 GCA_021287005.1 Anaerolineae bacterium | reverse complement strand
ATCAAGGATACAAGTTCAACGCTTTCTGGATCGTCTTCTACATATATGATATGATATTGTTTACCTGTATTCATACTAACTCCATTAATCTTAGTTTACCACATAGATATAAAATCAATAAGGACGGATGAAATGAAGATAACAACCTGGAATGTAAATGGGTTTAGAGCTGTGCTAAATAAGGGTTTTATTGAGTGGGTCAATGAATTTCAGCCCGATATTTTATGTTTACAAGAAACAAAAGCAAAAATCGAGCAAATTAATGATGCTCATAAACAATTATCCGAATATGAAACTTATTGGAATTCCGCCATCCGACCCGGCTATAGCGGCGTCGCTTCTTTTATTAAAGGTGGACAATATCGGGTTATAAATGGATTGGGGATTGAAATGTTTGATAAGGAGGGTCGTGTTATTCGAATTGAGTCGGATGAACACAACTTTGTTTTATTTAATATCTATTTTCCCAATGGACAACGCGATCAAGAGCGGCTAGATTACAAATTGGCATTTTATAACGCTCTGCTTGAAATTTGCGACCAGTTACATAATGAAGGAAAAAACATCATTATTACAGGCGATTTTAATACCGCCCATAACGACATTGACCTTGCCAACCCTAAAGAAAATTCCAAAACATCAGGCTTTCTTCCGGAAGAACGGGCCTGGATTGATAAATACCTGGAACACCGGTTTATGGATGCATTCCGGGTTTTATATCCTGAAGATGTCAAATACACATGGTGGACTTACCGATTTAATGCCCGGAAGCGCAATATTGGATGGCGGCTTGATTATTTCCTGGTCTCAGAAAATTTAATGCCCCGAATAAACAAAGTGTTCGTTCACGATGACATTGAAGGATCGGATCACTGCCCGGTAACCTTATTTCTCGATTAATAATCGGTCGGAAACACTTCGATAAAAATATTGGCAGCGTTTTTCCAGGTTTTTATAAAACGTTCCGTCGATTCGTGCGACAGGCTTTTTTGGTTGTAAGCAGGGTCTATAAACTCAATAAAATCACTATCGATCGCTGTTAACAGACGATAATGCGCTGAAAGAGGCTTATAGAGCGCCGTAAGAACAATTACAATGTGCCCGTCGTTAATAACCTGAATCATTTTGGTTAATGAAGAAAAAATGTGAAGCCGTGATTTTATGTGATATTTACAATTCCCCAGGGAAAAGTGGCACTGTTGGGAATTCGACGAATACATGGCGGCCATTTTTTCCAATTAAAAACATTCATCTGGTTGGCGATGAAATCACCTTGAATATTTGAATGGGTTAAAAAGCTAATGACCATTGCGGTACAAAATGGTCCGCAATTGTTGGTGAACCCTTGAAACTGGTGTTGTTCAAGCAGGTGAGGTGTCAATTTTGATATATTTTTCATAACTTATTTCTTTTATGTATTATACTTAGATTATATAACGGGTTATTTAAAATAGTCATGGAGTAAGGATCGGATGACAAAAAGAAGAATATTAGTCGTTGATGATCATGAAGTAGTTAGATTGGGATTACGCGCTCTTCTCGAACATCATCCTCAGTTTGAAGTGGTCGGTGAGGCTTCCAATGCAAAAGCTGCCGTAGAAGCTGTAAACAAACATCATCCGGATATTGTACTGATGGATATTCGATTACCGGGAGCTTCAGGAATTGAAGCCTGTGAAGAAATCGTCAGAAATGAACCGGATTGTAAGGTTGTCATGCTGACGTCTTACGCTGAAGATGAAATTTTGTTCTCGGCTATCAGAGCCGGAGCTTCGGGTTATGTATTAAAACAAATTGGCGGTGAAGATCTAATCAGAGCTCTTGAGGCTGTCAGTCGAGGAGAAGCTTTATTAGACCCGGCCGTTACCCAAAGGGTGATTCAAGAAGTTAGAAAAGCAGTTAAAGAAGAGGAAGCTTCTGCCTTTGCTAATTTAAGCCAACAGGAAAAACACGTATTATTGTTGGTTTCAGAAGGAAAAACGAACCGTGAAATTGCGAAGGCTTTATATCTGGGCGAAGGCACCGTTCGAAATTATGTAAGCAGTATTTTATCGAAACTGGGTGTCAGTAACCGCGCCGAAGCGGCCGCATATGCGGTTGAGCATAATTTGAAAGAATATTTGTAAAATAAATATAAAGAATAAATAAACCGGAACGATATTGTTCCGGTTTATTTTATGGTTAATAAATGGGGAATAAAAATAATACAACCGGAAATTGCGGCTGTAATGGCCGCCACCAAAACACCTGCGGCAGCAAGATCTTTGCTTATTTTGGCAAGCATGTGATATTGGGGACTGCATAAATCAACCACTTTTTCAATGGCAGTATTAAATATTTCCGCAATCCACACCATACCGACCAGGATCAACACCATTACCCATTCCAGTGAAGTAATATTTAATAAAACAGACAGTAAAATCACCAGAATGGTTGCAACCAGGTGTATGTGAATGTTGGGTTGAGTCCGGAGGGCATAATCAAGACCACTAAATGCATTTTTGAATGAAAATACCCTGCGATTAAGGTAGTGCCGAACGAAACGTGGCGGTTGTTTAGTCATGCGATGTGTTCTCAAATACTTTACTTAAAATATCGTCTTGGTGAGCCCACATGTTTATTCGGGTAGGTTCGTCGACGTGATCATATCCAATCAGGTGTAATATTCCATGAACAATCAGAAGTGCAAATTCCTGGTCAAATGATTTTCCGGCCATTTCGG
>JAJTBH010000480.1 GCA_021287005.1 Anaerolineae bacterium | reverse complement strand
GCTGGCAAAGGTCATGCGGTAAAATGTGGTTACCGTGCTGGGGGCTTGAGCGGCGCGAATGAATAAAGCCGACAGGCTGAGGGCCAGCACACCGCCGGCCAGAGAAAGATAAGGCAAAAATACTTTCAGGCCAAAACGCGGGCTTTCCGACAACGTATCTTTTGTCGAAATTTTATTCAATTCCGGGTCTGTTGAGGACATGGCAACATTATACCTTATTGTCTGATAATTCCATAAGTTTTACCCTTTACTTTCATAATCGCTGTATAATAATTTAATAAGTGGACATAACAGGGATGAATTTGTCGTCGGGCGGTTCGTTTTCAGTCGTTCACGGATAGTGCCCTTCATCCCTTGAGTAATAACGCAGCCGTTTAATAACGGCTGGCAAACACCCTGGAATAAAACGAGGAGTGAAGCGGTATGGCAAAATACGTCGGCGTTTTGACGGCAGGGGGTGATAGCCCGGGGTTAAATGCGGCCTTACGTGGTATCGGCAAGGCTGCCATTGAATCTTACGGCATGCAGCTTATCGGTTTTAAAGACGGTTTTCGCGGATTAATGCAGGACCGCATCATGTATCTTGAAAGTTCCAATTTGTCGGGCATTTTAACCCTGGGCGGCACCATTCTGGGAACCAGTCGTGATAAACCCAACGCCATGCCGGTGGGCGGCAAAGTCATGGATATGACTGATGCCATGCTCGATATCTATAAAAAACACCATCTGGACGTGCTCATCTGCCTGGGCGGCGGTGGCACACAAAAAAGCGCTTTAAAGTTGATGCAGCAAGGTATCAATGTGATCACGCTGCCCAAAACCATCGACAATGACGTCGCGCGCACCGATGTTACTTTCGGTTTTGATACGGCCCTGGGGATTGCCACCGAGGCCATCGACCGCCTGCACAGCACAGCCCACAGCCATCACCGCATCATCCTGGTGGAAGTAATGGGGCATCGCGCCGGCTGGTTGGCCCTGGGGGCGGGCATCGCCGGAGGCGCCGACGTTATTCTCACCCCTGAAATTCCTTACGATATCAATCGTGTCGCCGAAGCCATTTTACGCCGCAGCCGCGGGGGAAAACATTTCAGCATTGTAGCCGTTTCTGAGGGCGCCATGTCCATTGAAGATGCCCGCCTGGCCAGTGAAGCCGCGGCTTTGCATCTCGAAGAAAAAAAGAAGAAAAAAGAAAAAGAAGCAGAAAACGGCGTTAAAAAGGAGAAAAAAGTTAAAGAGATAGAAAAAAATTACGAAGACCTTGATTCATTAACCAGCAGTAAAACGCTTAAACTGGCCCGCCAGCTTGAAGCACTGACCGGTCTTGAATCGCGAGTTACCATTCTGGGCCATTTACAGCGCGGTGGCGCTCCTTCAGCCGGTGACCGGTTGTTGGCCACCCGTCTGGGGACAGCCTGTGCCGCTCTGGTGGAAGCCGGCCAGTATGGCACAATGGTGGCTTCGCGTGGCGACGGCACCGAAGCGGTGCCCCTGGAGGAAGTGGCCGGAAATCGTAAAATCGTGCCTTTGGACCACCCCTGGATCGAAAGCGCCCGCCGGGTGGGCACCTGTCTGGGCGATTTATAAGTTTCAACGAGATCATTTATAAGGAGATAATTATGCCTATTTTCACCTGGAACGATTCATACAGCGTCAGCGTCGTCGCAATGGATAACCAACACAAAAAGATTTTTGATTTGATTAATCAGTTGCATAATGCCATGTCAACCGGCAAGGGCAAGGAAATCATCGGCTCGGTTTTGGAAGAAATGTTATCCTACACCAAAACCCACTTCACCGCCGAAGAAAAGGTTCTCGAGCGATATAATTACCCTGAACTGGCCGAACAAAAACAGCAGCATGCAATTTATATTAAAAAGGTAACCGAAATGCAGGAAAAAGCCCGAAGCGGCAACCTGACTCTTTCACTGGAAGCCAGTCAGTTCTTAAAGGACTGGTTGTTAAATCATATTCTGGTGATTGATAAAAAATATGCCGAGTTTTTGAATACAAAAGGCGAAAAATAAAACCCTGTTTGATGTTTTTTAAACAGAGGTTGTTTTTTTCATTTCGGGGGACGTCAGGTTAGATGCGCCGGTTTGGCTTTTTAACCTGACGTTTAATGTTAGATGTCAATTTACAAAAAATAATGTTTGAGGTTTAAAACAATGCCAACTTTTACCTGGAATGATTCTTACAGCGTAAACATCAAAATTCTGGACGAACAGCACAAAAAACTGTTTACCCTGATTGACCAGTTGCATAATGCCATGTCAACCGGCAAAGGTAAACAAATGATCGGTCAGGTACTGGATGAAATGCTGGATTATACACGTACGCATTTTACGACCGAAGAAGATTTACTTAAAAAACACAATTACCCCGACCTGTTAAAACAGCAAAAGGAACATGCCGCCTTTGTGCAAAAAGTGAGCGAAATGCAACAGAAATTTAACAACGGCAGCCTGACTCTCAGCATTGAGGTCAGCCAGTTTCTTAAAGATTGGTTAAGCAAACATATTCTTGGAGCGGATAAACAATACGCCCAGTTTTTAACCGAAAAGGGCGAACATTAACCGGTTCAGGCCCAGTTGTGCAGCAAAGGGGGCAAAGCCGCCAGCGTTTTGATGCTGGCATCCGGTTCAATATTGGCAAAATCATGCCGTGAAAAGCGTTCGTTAACTCGCCGGGTAATCCAGACCGCAGGGATGTTCGATTTTTGCGCGCC
>JAJTBH010000479.1 GCA_021287005.1 Anaerolineae bacterium | reverse complement strand
TCTCATCCAGGCGACTGCGCATAAATTTGATCACATCTTTATTGATAAAGATGCTCATTTCAGTTTATGGGATGCCCTTTTATCCTGCAACAAGGAAATTACGCCATTTCACCACCTGAGTGTCGATGATTTATGTCAGAAACTCAAAACAGAATTACATGCCACTGAACGACCGCTTGTTTTGAGCGACGGTTTGTTTCCTGTATCCGGTGAAATCGCCCCATTGGCCGATTATTTAAATCTTGTCAAACCTCTCGGCGGTCAAGTGTATCTGGATGATGCCCATGCCGTCGGCGTATTAGGGTCGGATGGATTAGGAACAGCCAATTATTACGGCATCTCGGATGAAGCCTGCCAGACCAGTGGAACACTGGCTAAGGCGCTGGGTGGTTTTGGGGGCATTCTTTGGGGTGAAAGTAAGTGGATTAATTATTTGGATCGTAATTCTCGCTTTTTAACAGGTTCCAGCCCGCTGCCGGTTCCCGTGGTGGCGGCCTCGGCAAAAGCGCTTGAACTGGCACGTCTCCACCCGGAACTGCGTTTATCGCTGGAAAAAAATGTTACATTTCTTCGAAAAGGATTAATATCCCTGGGTTTCACTCTTCAACAATCGCCCTCGCCCATTATTTGTATTAAATCAGAGCGAGATTTAAACCTGGATAACCTGCAATCTGCTTTATTTAAACGAGGAATCGCCACAACACTGGTTCGATCCTATCCAAGTACACCACCGGGCGGCGCTTTACGTATTGCAGTTTTTTCGAACCATTCTATGGAACAATTACAAAGATTAATAAATAATATCAAAGAATTGGTTTAATACCTTCACCTCGCTCAATTAATATTTATGTTATTTTATATATAATTTGTATAATTGGATTATAATAAAGTCATGCATGAACTCTCCGTTACGGAAAATATCTTAAACATAACGCTTAAGCATGCCAGAGAAGCCAACGCTTCAAAAGTTACAGATATCCATATTGTCATTGGTCAATTATCCAGTATCGTGGATGAATCCGTCGATTTTTACTGGAAAATCATCAGCGAGGATACAATTTGCTCCGATGCAACATTGCATTTTAAACGAATCCCGGCCGAATTTTTTTGCACTGATTGTAAGTCAACCTTCCCCCTCGAACAGGAACTGGCTCCATGCCCGCATTGCGGCAGCGTTCATATAAATATCGTCTCGGGGGAAGAGTTTTACCTGGATAGTATCGAAATCGAGCGACAAAGTGAGTAAAGAAATGAGTACAGTCACCGTTGTTGAAAAAATTATGGATGCCAATGATCAGGTTGCCAATCTGATTCGCGAAAAATTAACCGCCAAAAAAGTATTTGCCATTAATTTAATGGCTTCCCCGGGTGCCGGTAAAACAACATTTATACTTCGCACCATTCAGGAACTCTCTTCGCGCTTGAAAATTGGCGTAATTGAGGGAGATACGGCTCCCGTTACCATCGACGCTGATAAAATTACGGCAGCCGGTATGCCGGCAGTTCAAATTAACACCGGGGGTGAATGTCATCTGGATGCGATGATGATGACGCGCGGTATCGAACAACTCCCGCTTGACGATCTTGATTTAATCATCGTTGAAAATGTTGGCAATTTAATTTGCCCGGCCGCTTTTAATTTGGGCACCCATGCCAACATATTAATTGCCAGCATTCCCGAAGGGGATGATAAACCCTACAAATATCCGAATATTTATCGCGGATTGGATGTCTTGATTATCAGCAAAACCGATTTAATGCCCTACATCCAATTTAATATGGACTATTTCAAACAGGGTGTGGAAATGCTTAACCCGGGTTTAACCAGTTTTGCGCTGTCTGCTCAAACCGGCGCCGGTTTTGCGGACTGGATTAAATGGCTTGAAACAAACGTTAACAAGATTAAACGGGCAGGATAACATTAATGACCGGTAAACGGCTGAATATCAGCGGCATTGTGCAGGGAGTCGGTTTTCGTCCCTTTGTTTATACACAGGCCGTTAAAAACAATCTGACGGGATGGGTCAGAAATACATCCGCCGGTGTGGAAATCGAGGTTCATGGCTTGGGCTCGGCCATTGAGGCCTTTATTGATGCCTTTAAAACCAACCTGCCTCCACTGGCACGTATTGATACCTTCATCGAAAACGATTGCCCTGATGAAGATTTTTCCGCTTTTGAAATAATTGCCAGTCAGGTTTTACCCGGAGATTTTATTCCGGTTTCTCCGGATATGAGCATCTGTCCTGAATGCAAAGCCGAGCTCTTTAACCCCGCTGACAGACGTTTTAGATATCCTTTTATTAATTGCACCAATTGTGGTCCGCGCTTCAGCATTATCAAAGATATTCCATATGACCGCCCGCAAACCACCATGCTAAATTTTGAGCTCTGTGAAGATTGCCGGCGAGAATATGAAAACCCGTTGGATCGACGTTTTCACGCCCAGCCGGTCGCCTGTCCGGTTTGTGGTCCTCAGGTAAGGTATTCGGAACCCAATAAAGCGGTTTTACCGGCCAATGATGCCATTCTGGCAGCTCGCCGGGCGATCAAGGCAGGCAAAATCCTTGCCATTAAAGGCCTGGGGGGCTATCACCTGGCCTGTGATGCTTTGAATCAAAAATCATTGAAGATATTACGAGATCGAAAAAAACGCAGCGACAAAGCCTTCGCGTTGATGGCTTTTGATCTTTCGATAATAGAAAAATATTGTTATCTTTCAAGCCAAGAA
>JAJTBH010000478.1 GCA_021287005.1 Anaerolineae bacterium | reverse complement strand
GGCAATCCGGCTGACCTCGTCAAAGAAGACCAGCGTATCGTTATTGTTTAAATCTTCAAGGTCCGACAAAAGACTGGCGCGGCGATCCGTATCGACATTAAGCCAAACTTTTTTCAATTCCTTTACATCCGCCGGGGATAAATCTGAAAAACGGTGCAAATAGGTGGGTGAAAAGGACTTGTTGTTATCTAACAGCGCAGCAATGACCTGATCGAAGGGGATGATTTTGTTATTTTCTTTCTTGGACATGAATACCTCTTTTTATGGAACAACAATTGGGTTAATAAAATCTTGTGCCGTAATCAGGATCATTAACATAATCAACATGGCGAAACCGACAAAATGCACAAAATTCTCATATTCAGGTGGAACCCTGCGGCGTAAAATTAATTCGGGCAGCACGAATAAAATGCGCCCGCCATCCAGGGCCGGAATGGGCAGCAGGTTGGTTAAGCCCATGGCAACCGAAATTAAAGCCACCAAATAAATGGTGTTAAAAGGCAGTTCTTCGCTGTGCGTGGCTGTGTTTTGTTGTTCGTCGGTGCTGCGGGCCTGTTCGTACATATCATACATGCCTTTGGGACCAACCACGCGCGCCTGTTCGGGAGTAACCTGACCCTGAATGAGGTGGTAGGGTAATAAAACCATCTGGCGTGTAATTTCACCGACCGCGCCAACCGAATAGATGGCAGCCTGGCCGAAATTGATCTTCATGGAGCTATACCCCATTTGAATACCCAGCGCGCCCTGCCCGGCGGGCGGGTTGGAGCGCGGAACGGCGTTGGTGGTAACCGTATTACCGTCACGCTGATAGGTGATGGTAATACTCTTTTCAAGGTTGGCCTTAACCAGACTGATTAACTGGTCGCTGCCCGAGATTGTTTCACCATTAATGCCGGTGATGATGTCTCCGGCTAATAAACCGGCCTGTTGGGCGGGGGAGTTTTCACTGACGACCATCACTTTCACCGAATGCGGGTCGGGAATGCCAAGCTGTTGAAACAGCAGGCTGAAGAGCAGAATGCCGGTAATTAAATTCATGACCGGGCCGCCCAATAAAACCGAAATACGCGCCCAGGGTGAAGCGGAAGCCAGACCGCCGGGAATATCGGGGTTGTTTTCACCCTTGGGGCGCACAAATGCGCCAAAAGGAATCCAGTTAAGTGTCACTTCGGTATTTTGAAAGGTGAATAACTTAACAATCCGCGGCGGCAAACCGAAACCGAACTCTTCAATTTCGATTTTAAATAAACGGGCAATGATAAAATGGCCAAATTCGTGCAAAAAGGCCAACAACCCGATCACAATCACAAACTCTATTATGGAAATTAATACGTTAAACATGTTTACTCTTTTCGTAAAGCGATAAAACGCTGTTTTTTATCCTATTATAAACATTCGGGTAAGCCTGTTCAAATAAGATGAACTTAAGCTTTTAATTAACCCGATAACCAAACCTTACAGGATCGCGGTTTACATGGCAAACCGTCACCTTTAGCAATATAATTATACCAAATGCCCCCCCTTGTCAACCCGCTGTCTGATTGCGGAGCCAGGGTTATTCTTAAAGTAAGGGTACTGCCCGGTAAAGATCGGATTGACCCCAAACCCCGAAAAATGTAATGGACTTTAAGGATTGCCATGTTGCGGAGCGGGTAAACTAAGTCAAATAATGGGAGAGATGCATGAGAAAACAGGCTAGCGCCGAAGCACCGGCAAACCTTGCCTTCGTAAAATACTGGGGCAAAAAAAACAGCGGGTTAAGACTGCCGGCTAACAATTCCATTTCGGTAAACCTCAGTCAGGCAAAAACCAGCACCACGATCATTTTTGACTCGGACTTCGAACAGGATCGGGTGATTCTGGCGGATACACAAACACCGGCAAAAGCGGAATTTACGCTAAGAGTCAGCGAACATCTGGACCGGCTGCGTAAACTGGCCGGGGCGGGTGGTGTGAAAGCATTGGTGCAGACGCAAAACTCCTTCCCCAGCGGTGTGGGTATTGCTTCTTCAGCTTCCGGGTTTGCCGCGTTAACCACGGCGGCCTCAGCCGCTCTTGGATTGCCGCTTGACCCGGTGGTTTTGTCATCTTTAGCGCGCCTGGGTTCCGGTTCGGCCTGCCGTTCCATTCCGGATGGCTTCTGTGAATGGCTGGCCGGCAATGATGATAACAGTTCCTATGCCGTGCAGGTTGCCCCGCCGGATCACTGGGATTTACGCATTCTGACGGTGGTTGTTTCGGAAAAAACCAAAAAATTAAGTTCAACCGACGGGCATGCACTGGCTGCGGCCAGCCCGTTTTTTGAAGCCCGCCTGGCCGATTTACCCGATCGTTTGAATAAAGTGCGTGCGGCCATTGTGGCGCGTGATTTTAAGACCTTTGGACAGGAAACCGAAAAGGAAGCAGTTTCATTCCATACCATTGCCATGACCTCACCCATTCAAACAGCGGATGGGTGGTTTTCGGGAGCGTATTATTGGCTGCCGGAGAGCCTTGAAATTATGCTGGCTGTGCAAAACTGGCGCGCCGAAGGTCTGCCGGTATATTTCACCCTGGATGCCGGACCAACCGTACACCTGATTTGCCTGGAGCAGGATGTGGAAACTTTAAAACGGCAGGTAAAAATGCTTGAGAACGCCCGCCCCGGTCGAAACTGGACCTTTTTAACCAATGCGCCGGCCATCGGTGCACGGGTTCTGGCTTAATCGTCGCATGCTTCGGAGAAGCCCCACATG
>JAJTBH010000477.1 GCA_021287005.1 Anaerolineae bacterium | reverse complement strand
AAAAAAAGAGACGGCGGTCGCCGACTGTTTGCGTTACGAACGTGCGTGTGATGCGATTAATTTTGCCGGCGCCGAACCAGAGCATAACATTACCCTGACCTCTTTTTGGATCGACCGGACCGAAGTTACCAACCGCCAGTACCGCCTGTGTGTGGCCGCCGGGGCCTGCCGGCCGCCTTTGCAAAACAATTCATGGAGCCATCCCGATTATTTTAATAATTCCGAATTTGATCACTTCCCGGTGATTTATGTTTCATGGTTTGACGCCAGAGATTATTGCACCTGGGCCGGGCGGCGGCTGCCCGGCGAGGCCGAATGGGAAAAAGCGGCGCGCGGAGCGGACGGGCGTTTATACCCCTGGGGCAATGGAACCGTGAGCGGGCTGCGCGCCAACTTTGCCGACAAAAATTTTCCGTATAAATATGCCTATGACCGGGAGGATGACGGTTACAAAGACATCGCGCCGGTGGGCAGTTACCCGGCAGGGGCCAGCCCCTACGGTGTGATGGACCTGGCCGGCAACGTGCATGAATGGGTGTCGAGCCTGTTTAAACCGTATCCTTATATTGCCGGGGACGGTCGTGAAGACGCGAACCAAACCGGCGAGCGGGTGGTGCGCGGTAATGCGCTGGACAGCGATATCACCCTGCTGCGTTCGGCCGGGCGCAGTTCGCTGCCGCCGGATAAACGATACGATTACCTCGGTTTTCGCTGTGCCGGTGATAATTAGGCACGTTCTTCGATGACGCAGTCGGGGTAATTATCCAAAAATTTGAGGATGATCGGGTTGACGCGCTCCGGGTTTTCGTAATGCGGCACATGCCCGACCTGCGAGATGGGGTAAAAATGCACTCCGGGTAAAAAAGCGCAAAGTTGATCACTGACCGTGAATGGAATGGTCTGGTCTTCTTCACCCCAGATTAATAATATGGGCCGGTTCTGGCGGCCCAGGCGGCGATATACCTGCTCTTGATTCTGCAAAAAACCGCAGCGCAGCGTCGAAAGGATGGCGCGTTTAAAACCGCGGATTTTCATTTGCGGCTCGTATAAACTGACGTATTCCGGAAATTTTTCGGGGTGCGATAAATCGCCGGCCATGCCGGGCAGCAGAAAATCATCCCCCCTGAAGTTTAAAATCAACTCGCCGAGCAAGGGGATTTTTATCAGTTTTAAAAACGGGGAAATCTGCGGAAGGGTTCCAGCCGGGTCGATTAATACCAGGCGCTCCACCATTTCGGGATGGCGGTCGCAATACATGGCCGAAATGATGCCGCCCATCGAACAACCGATCATATGTACGGGGGTGGAAATATGTAAGGCCTGTAACAATTCGTGGATCTGGCGGTCGTGCAGGTCGGCATTGTAGGTCAGCGCGGGGCGATCGGAATAACCGCGGCCGTAAAAATCAAACCTCAAAACGCGGTATCCGGCATCTATCAGGGCTTGAAAGGTGTGATCCCATAAATAAAGCGGAATGGAAAAACCGTTAATTAAAACAACTACCCGACCGTTTTCAGGTCCGTCCAGGTGGTAGTGTGTGATGCCGTCATTTAGTTTAATAAAACTGCCCGGTAAGGAGGCGCGAAGTTTATCATCCAAATGGATAGTTTCGCCCTTAAATGAGATCAAGTCTGGTATCAATGCCGACTCCTTTGTGTTATAGTTGCAAATATAAATATACAATAAATTGGAAATTTTCGCCAAAAAAATGTGAAATTTCGAGTTTTGACCCGGATTAATTAAAGGAGAAAAAACCATGACAACTTTATCCAAAAAAGAACGCGTTGAAGCTGCCTTAGCGGGCGATAGGGTTGACCGTGTACCGGTATCTGCCTGGCGGCATTTTATTCCCGATGAACTTCAGGTGGATCGCCTGGCCGAAACCAGTTTGAATTTCTTTTTTCAATACGATTGGGATTGGTTAAAGGTTAATCCGCGCGCCACTTATTACGCCGAAGCCTGGGGAAATACTTATGACTTTCAGGATTATGCACATGTATACCCAAAATGGCTGGACGGCCCGGTGCATACACCGGAAGATCTGAATAAAATTGGCGTTGTTTCCGGCAGCAGCGGTGTTTTTGATGAACAGCTTCAGTTGATCAGGAAAATAAAAGCAGGCATTGGCGAAGCGTTATTTGTACAGACCGTTTTTTCACCGCTTTCCGTGCTGGCGTTTTTAATTGCCCGGCCGGCGCGTCACAGCGCGGATGACCTGTTAAATTCGCAATATGCAGGCTTGCGGTTTTATATGCGCGAAAATCCGCAGGGTGTGCATGCTGCCCTGCAAGCCATCAGTGTCACGTTGGCTGATTACGCCTCACATCTGGTGGAAGCCGGCGCCAGCGGTTTGTTTTTTGCCATTACCAAACTGGCGCGCAAAGATGTGATGACAGTTGAAGAATTCGAAACATTTGGCAAACCTTATGATTTACAGGTGTTAAAGGCCGTTCAGGAGGCTCCGTTTAACTTGCTGCATATCTGTGGCGAAGAGGTTTATTTTAAGCAGGCAGCCGATTACCCGGTGCATGCGATTAACTGGGCGACGATCGGCCAGAAAAATCCCGATTTAAAACAGGCCGGTTTGATCTCGCCCAAAGCATTGATTGGCGGTGTGGATGAACTGGGCGTTCTGTTAAATGGCAGCCCGGATGAAGTGCGTCATGAAGCGCAGCAGGTCATTAAATCCAGCGGCGGCCGGCATTTGTTGCTGGCGCCGGGGTGCGGGGTTAACATGCAGACTCCGCC
>JAJTBH010000476.1 GCA_021287005.1 Anaerolineae bacterium | reverse complement strand
GTGTCTTATTATCGTATTTTATGTCCCCGTATGACCCCATCCGTGCGACTGTAGATCGATTTGTTAATCCGCTTTTAGACCCCATTCGCAAAGTCGTACCTCCGGTGGGGATGTTTGACTTCAGCCCCATCGTTTTGATGCTGCTTGTGCAGTTTGCTGGCGGAATATTAACCAGTCTGTTAAGCGCCTTTTAACTATTTAAACCTTGTAGTCCGGTAAAGTCGCTCCGCTGGCAGAAATTAGCCAGAGGGCATTAATGGCTGCTTCGCTCAAATTTTGATCGCCAGTATCCATTATTTTGTAAATTGCATAAATGACTTCATAATCAGGATACCTTACCAGATAGGATAAGGTATCTATTTTTTCATCCAGGGTGCCCTCGTTTAAACAAGACAATAAAATATCTCGAGGAAATTCCCCTTTTGAAATTCCCACACCTTTTTTGCCGGCAAATTCAATTAACCAGGGTAAATCGGACGGTTCAGGCAAAGCTCGCGGGCTGAAGGGGTGTTTTTTGGTTTTAAATTCGGCGGCCTGATGGGCAGAATTTCTAACGATCCATTGTTTATCATCGAATCCGGTTTTTTCGAGTAATTCAACGGCCCATTTTTCATTGATCTGAGCGAGGCCGTAAACCGCTGCTTTACGAACCATGATATCGTCATATAATATGGCTTCTTTTAAAATATCGTGACCGCGCGGAGGTAAAAAGGCAAGTGCTTCAGCAGCGCCCTGCCGGGTCTGTTCATCTCCCTGCATTAATACATCAATTAAAGCCTCAATGTTATACGGTGTGGCTAAAGCTCCGATGGCCAGAGCCGCGGCATTTTTAACTTCCTGCGACGGGTTGGTGAGCAGATTGCTCAGTTCACGCATCTGTTTGTTATCTTGCATGGCACCGGATGCCAAAGCAGCCAATGCTTTTAAAGATGAGGAATTGGTAGCAAAAAATTGTTTAATTAGTTTGGACACGGAAGGATCATTTGAGCCAACGAAAATTGCCATCAGACGGGCTTTAATTGAAAAAGGAACACTTTCGATAATAATTAAACCCAATACGCGCCGCATAAAATTGGTGCGCCAATCCAGGTTTACCGGGGCATCGCTGATCCATTTTCCAACCAGCATTAAATTTTGATACAGTGGAGAGTCACTCTGATTAAGAATATTTTCATCAATCCAATTGATTCCACGGTCCTGGGCTGCCATATACCTCAACATGGAAGTGGTTACTGACCAATTTAAAGGCTGGTTAACTTTATCCAATTGTTCTTCAAGAATGGCAAAGCTGGAAAGGAAACCCGTAATCAAGGGGTTGCAAAAACGCACTTTCTGGTTTTCGTGTTTTATCAATAAACCGGCATCAATTAATCCTAAAATCGGATTATTCCCGGATGAAACTGAGGCTTCGTTGGAAACGCCCTGTCGGGATGGTAAAACGGGAATTTTGCTTGCGTCATCATTCAAATCCGTGACCCGGGAAGGCGTGTAATTAATTACGCAATTTTCAAGGTGCGAGATGGAAAGCGTGAGGCTGTTTTCACGAACAAATTCAAGAGCCAGGTACTCAAGCATCTCTCTTGTAACAAGTTTTGATGAAAGGCGGGTAATATAATTATCAATGGCGTTAATCGGTAGCGGTCCGTTTAAATCCCCCGAATATGCCGCCCAAACCTTTAAAGTCCATTGCAGCGGACTCATATTTACATACTGGCTGATTAACCAATTTTTTATCAAACGTGGATCAATGCTGTCTGAGGTGTTTCCAGAAAACACTGAATTATTGATATATTCAAGCCATTGTTTATTCCATTGTTCGATAAACAATTCGATATCGCGAATATTCCAACAGGCGATACTCATACTTTGAAAGCCGATTTTTAATAAACCGCCCAAATAATAGGGGGAGGCCGTGGTCATGATTTGAATTCGGGGTGATTGATCCAATAATGCTTCAAGCAGATTAACTGCCTGAATAAATTGATTTTTGGGCAGTTCATCCAAACCATCAATCAATAAAAGCAGTTTGCCTTTGCGGGCTGCATCAATAATGGCGGAAGGGACACGCGAACGGGCAAAAGAAGAGTGTTGTTTGCTAATGGGATTGATAAACAATCCGATCGGCCCGTTAACATCCTGACCGTTAAAATCAATGTCGGCGATATGGATGTAATAAGGTAAATGATCTGCCAGATTCCCCGCCGTTTCCGGGTGCTGGATGATTGCGGAAGCAACCTGGGCCAGGACAGTGGTTTTGCCACTGCCGGCATCACCCACAATAACTATATTGGCCCCATTTTGCAGAGCTTCAAGAGGAGACAAACTTAACACGTTATATTGGGCGGCAAGTTCGGAGGCTTCCGGAAGGTAAGGAAGGCTGTGACTGGCAAGGGTGGTAATTGCAAAACTTTCGTCATCCGGCTTCTGGTAAGTGGGCGCTAATAGTCGGGACGGAATTAAGATTTCATTCAAGGAAAACAACTGATTGGCAATATGTAATCCCTGAACTTTAATCAGATTGTTCTGCATTATATAGTTTTGAATACCACTTTTTTGGTGACTCTGGGTCTGTTGAAAAGTTTCCTTGATGGATGTGCCAATTTCCGGGAAAAAACGTTTAATTTTTGAAAACCCGAAAGTTAATAATAATGCTGCGAAAAAACCGAGCCAGAATGAAATGGCATCAAAATTAAAATGCAAAAAAGAAAACATAAATACTTAATCCGCAAATAAAATTCTGCCGCAAGATGAGCAAAAGTACA
>JAJTBH010000475.1 GCA_021287005.1 Anaerolineae bacterium | reverse complement strand
TTCTCAGGCGAAATTGATCTTGCAGCCCGTGGTGCATTTTGTCGTTTTTAGCCATTAGAATCAAGCCGGATGTATCTTTATCCAGGCGGTGTACCACACCGGGGCGCTGTTCGCCTCCCACACCTTCGATATCCGGAATATAAGCCAGGACGGCATTAACCAGAGTACCGGAATAATGCCCGGCGGAGGGATGCACCACCATGCCGGCCGGTTTATTGATCACCATCAGGTCGTCATTTTCAAAGACAATATCGAGGGGTAACGCTTCAGGAGTTAAAGTCGAAGGCTGGTTTTCCGGCAGTTCAATGGCCACTCTGGCGGGAGAGATCAACATCAATCCGGCTTTGGCGGCAGCCTGTCCATTAACCAAAACATGGCCTTCATCAATCAACGTTTTTAAACGTGAACGTGAATAGTCGGGTAAACAGGTTACCAGAAATTTATCGAGACGCTGCGGAATCGATTCGGTAAAGTCAAAAAACAAATCTAACGAACTCACCCTGTTATCTCACTCTGGTCGGAAGGATTTTCAGATGCGGTTTGTTCGGCAGTTTCAGACATTGATTTTTTCTCACGCTGTTCCTGCATCCAGACCCCGATCAATAAAATCGCCACGCCGACCGAAATACTCGCATCGGCCACATTAAACACGGGAAAATCACCCACCGAGATAAAATCGGTTACGCGCCCTTCCAGCATCAGGCGATCAATCAGGTTGCCGACTGCGCCGGCCAGTTGTAAACTCATTGCTACTTTTAATAACCAATCATTACCGGCAATACGCGGATAATAATAAATAATAATCAAGGCAACGATGATCGCCAGGATCATAAAAATCTGGCCGCTGCCCTGAAACAGGCCAAAAGCCACGCCGGAATTATCCCAGTGAACAATGCGGGCATAAGGGGTTAACCATTCCCACGGCGACCAGATTTCTCCCTTTGCCATGGAAGTGCGCACCGCATATTTACTCCACTGGTCCAATGTTATGATCAAACCGGCTACCAGGGCTAAAAAGCCATAATTTTTTAAGGTGTTTCTCAAAACAACCTCCCATTCCAAAAAGTGCTTTGATTCTACCCGATTTTTATAAATACTGCTTCCGTATTTGGAAAAGATTAACTAAAGGCGTTCAGCCGCCGGTACCCAGGTTAAATCATTGCTGTCATTTAACAACGCTTTTGCCTGCAAAAGGACTTCAGCGGAAGTAAACTGAAATAAATGCGCCGGGCAGGCACTGCGGCAATCTGCCGCGCCAAAACCGGGAGCCGGAACGTTCGTTCCCGGCAAAGATGCCAGAAAACGGCTCCAGGTGCATTCCAAAGACGAAGGACCGGGCACAAAACCCACTTCCATTACCGGCGCAACCTGGCGCAGCCAGTCAATATGCCAGTGATGATTGCGCAAAGGCGACAAATGGTGTTTTAGACGACCGGCCAGGCCGCCGGGGCCGTGGGCGCTGCCGCAATAAAGATAATAACCGCCGGGAAAATCAAAACGACCCAAACGTCCGACCGGCAAAGTTACCCGATCATCCACTTTAAAAATAAGGGCATAACTGCCCGCTTCAGAGGGAAAATTGTACATAGTCCATTTAAATGTAAAAGGCAGGCCTTCAACGGCCTGCCTTAATTAAGTTAAGCAGCTTTAACCAGGGTTACGGTAACATCCTCACCATCAAATGAATCGCTTACGCTGGCGGCGCCCTGTGGGCCTGAGCCTTCATGCAGTTCAACCGTGAGCGTTTCACCCATGATGTAATCCTTAAAATCCGTAATGGCCTTTTTAATACCGGCGCTGGCCGAATAATACAACACGATCCGGTCGGCAATATCCAGGTCGGCCTGTTTGCGCAGGTCCTGAATGCGGCGCACCAGTTCACGCGCCAGCCCTTCGCTGACCAGTTCCGGGGTCAATTCGGTCACCAGAGCCGCCAGGTAAGCCCCTTCTGAGGCCACGGCAAAACCGGCATGCGCCTGAACGCGCACTTCCACTTCTTCGGGCAAAATTTCCAGCGTTTCGCCTTCCAGATCAAGGCTTACGGGCAGTCCGGCCATCAACTTCTGTGCGGCTTCGTCGGCTTTCAGGGTTGCAATTTTCTGGCGAATAGCCGGGAAACGACTGCCGTATTTTTGCCCCAGTTGTTTGGGCAGCGGGTTCAGGCTGAAATCAACCGCTTCGCCGGCGGCGCTTAACGCGCGCACCTTCTTCACGTTTAATTCATCTTCAATCAAATCGGCATAAGTTTCCAGAACATGCAGTTCTTCGGCGCTGCCCACGGCAAAAGCGGCCTCGGCCAGAGGCTGGCGTACCTTGCGGTTGGCTTTGTTGCGGGCGGCGTGCCCCAGCGAAACCAGTTTCATCACCAGATTCATGTTGCGGTTAAGGGTTTCGTCAATGCGAGCCGGGTCATATTCGGGCCAATCGGCCAGGTGCACCGAAACGGGCGCGGTGGGTTCCACCGAGCGCACCAGATTCTGATAAAGCACATCTGCCAGGAAAGGCATGGAAGGCGCCAAAAGTTTGCTGATGGTCACCAGGGCTTCATAGAGCGTGGCATACGCGGCCTGTTTATCGCCATCCGATTCCGACTTCCAGAAGCGGCGGCGGGAGCGGCGCAAATACCAGGTGGACAGGTTGCCCACAAAGGTTTCAATCGGGCGTGTGGCGCCCAGGATGTCGTAATTTTCAAGGGCGTGCGTAACATCACGCACCAGGGCGTGCAGGCTGGAAAGCAGCCACTTATCCAACTGGCTGTATTCCGGTTTCACCGCCGGGTTGGGTTTCCA
>JAJTBH010000474.1 GCA_021287005.1 Anaerolineae bacterium | reverse complement strand
TCGAACATCCGATGATCATCGGTTAGATTTAACATCTTACCCTCACTTATCCTTTATCTTTTTTATTAAATATGCACTTCTTCCATGCTTTTTGTGTGCGTTTATATAATTGCGGATCCGAATCAAACGCCGCCTGGCATAATTCGACATTGTTGGAAATTTTTTTAGCCTCTTCCCATGATTCTTTGAGAAGTTCAATGTTTTCAATATTGAGCTCAATTGAATTGTCATCGTAATAATCAAGCATATTTACATAAAACGGGTTTTCATATACGGCGCCGGTGGCATATTCAAGAGCGTCGATAATGTAAGGGTTAATTCGTTTGCTTTTTTTTCGAAAAAGATCGAGATCAAGATATTCCGTATAACTGCCCGGCATGTCATCGTATTCGCACGGAATGTTATAAACCTCAACAAGATGGTCCCAGGCATCCGGTCCCGGATTCGTATCGAGCAATTTCAAAAACCAGGCGATAGGTGGAATAGTGTAGTTTTCTACAGATTCCCATAATTCAAATGTTTCATCATCCGAGAAATTATTCAATCCTTGAGGTCTCACCAAGATGGAATTGATCGTCCCATCTTGGATCTCTTCATACAACGCTTCATCTAAAACGGGGAAAAGCTCGTCGATAAAATCAATAATGCGTTCGGCAAATGTACTTGGATCGAAGATGGTAATCAGCCTCTTAAATTCTTCCCGCTCGCCCAGGTGGTAATGATGATATATGTCCGATAAGTTAATTACGCATTCAATTCCATTCAAGCCATGATGCGCCTCGTCAAAAGTAGGCGGATCAAAATTGCTCACAAAATCCAATGCTGTATTAAAATCGGCCAACATATCAGAACCCTGAAATTAATAAACCAAACGGTTGTGAATCCGCATTTATCAACCGGCCGTAAGCATCACGTACGGCCTGGTCTTGTTTACGGCCCTCTTCGCGCGCTTTATCCAATTTGTCACTTAATGCAAGCGTTTCTTCCTGAGATAATGAAACCGGATTGATCTCCCTGAGTTGGTTGTACAGGTCAATGACCGGGTTAATTCGCTCCGGAAGAGCAAGCAGTTTTTCGAATTGATCGTTGCCTTTTGTACCGGCGATCTTGATCACGGTCACGGTGGTGGTATCTCCACTCACCGACCGGGTAATTTTTGCATTTGCGGCGCCCGGAAAAAACGGCGCCAGCGCCTGTTTTACAGTTTCGTCCTTGGAAGCCACTTCTTCAGGCATTTCAATATTTTGACCTTCGATATTAATGATGTATCGCATGTCCTCACCCTATCCCAATTTTTCACGCAGTTCAACAAAAACATCCGGCATGCCGTTGTAATCCAGACCGTATGCCATCTTAATCACAGGCGCGCCATTTCCGCGGCGCAGCCCGCAAATAGCCATACTCCCATTCCAGGTCACCGAAAAAACAATACTGTTGTCGTTGATGGAAACACTCGCCGCCTCTGGCACCCGAATAGGTTCAGGGGAGATTTCCTGCTGCTTTATTTCCGTAGATGCCGGCTGTGTTTGAAAGGCGGTTTCATTTTCTGGTTTTTCCTCCAATGTTTGCGCGCAAACATTGGAGTTTTTTTCTTCCTCAACCCGAACGGATTCGCTCTCAAAATCGTTCTCTTTTTCCGCCATGTCAGCCAAATTTTCAACGGTTTCGCCCGGTTCGTTCTCAAAAACAGGGGCATCGTTCACAATTTCCGAATGATCAATTACGGATTCGGTCTTTTGTTCATCTATAAAAGTTAATTGCCGACCATTCAGATGCTCTACTGAATCTATATAAATCTGAACCTTCTCGCGAAGCGTGTCGCTGTTAATCTGCCCGGAGCGCGCCAGGCCGATAAATTCACAAAAACCCGGATTTTGGTCTAATGCAAATTTTTGAGATACCGAAAGTTCATAAACCGGCAGTAGCGCCAGCGCCTGGCGTTGACTCAACAAACCAAGCTGAATGTCGCTTACAATAACATCGGGTAAATTCAACAACCGCAACAGGTTGGCCACCGTCGACCGGTCGAGGCGGATCTTTTCGGCAATGGTTTGTTGTGTCCATCCAAAGGCGGTTGAAAAGCGTTGAATAGCCCTGGCGCGTTCAATCGGGTCCAGTTGTTTCCGGCTTTCGTTTTCGGACCATGCCAGAATGGCCATTTCTTCATCTTTGAGATTCCGGATAATAACCGGAAATTTTGAAAATTTTGGGTCGGCCTGCGCCAAAAGTTTATAGGCGTCGCGGCGGTTATGACCAAAAGCGAGCTGGACACGGATATGTGAATAATCTTCAATAAATAGACTGATTGCCATTTTCCCGGTTTCATCAACGAATCTTCCCACCGGAATTTGAAGTAACCCGTTCTGTTTAATATCTTCGGCCAACGATGTTATATGGTCACGATCATGCAGTTGCCGTGTCTGGTATGGATTGTCATCAATGATTTTTAAATCCGTTTGGCGAATGTCTTCCATATGTATTCTCCTAAAAACCTCTCCCAGTACTGATGCCGGGAGAGGTTTCGTTAGTTTATGACTACCCTATCACAGTCAAAAAACCGCCATTTGCCCACCCGTTCAATTCGTCAATGTAATACCAGACTCCGTTTTGCTGAGAGCTGGAATACACTTTGCCTTGCTGAAGATATCCACGAATTGCGCTGGTGATATTAGGCATGGTTCTGTAACGCAGGTCCGGGAAATTACTTACAATTTTCACGATTCCAAGGGATTTTGGAACTTCCTGCCCGGTTAATGCCTGGAAATATTCGGGGTAAGCGTTTACCGCCTGGTC
>JAJTBH010000473.1 GCA_021287005.1 Anaerolineae bacterium | reverse complement strand
AGTATTGGAACTGGTTAAAGCCATTCGGAATTACGACGTGGTGGTGGGCTCAAGGTATATCAGCGGTGGGCAACTGGACGAACGCTGGCCAATGTGGCGCAAAATGTTGTCGGGCTTCGGCAATATTTACGCACGCACCATTCTGGGTATTCCACTGCGCGATGTGACCGGTGGTTTTAAACTATGGAAACGCAGTACCCTGGAAGGCATGCCTCTGGATGACATTCGTTCCAACGGTTATATTTTTCAGGTGGAAATGTCATATGTAGCCAGCAAATTAGGTTACAGTTTTACCGAGATCCCCATTTATTTTGCCGACCGCCGTTGGGGAAAATCCAAAATGTCATTCCGCATTCAAATTGAAGCCGCCGTGCGCACCTGGCAATTGATCGGGATGTATGCCGGTTTAAAGAAAAACAAATAATAAAAGTCTATTTAATTACATCCGATTAAAGGTGCAGTTTTTGGCCTTATAAAACAGATAAAGGTTCAAAAAAAGGCGGTTTAATTCCGCCCCGTTTTGAACCTTTGTTTTTAATTCAGGGATTAAGGTTACTTTTTTGAAACCCGTATCCAATTATTTCATAGAGCGGAAGTGGTCCGTGAGGCGTTTCCATTCGTCCAGGCTGAGCGTTTCGGCGCGGCGCTGAGGGTCAATTTCACCGGCGGTTAATAAAGCCAGGGCCTTCTCGGCCGGCCAGCTTAAACCGGCGGAAAGAGAATTTCGTAGGGTTTTGCGTTTTTGGCCAAATCCGGCTTTGGCCAGCCGGAAAAAGTCATCCAGAGCATCGTCCGGGATCAAAGGCTGAGGGAACAGGTCCACGCGTAAAACGCTGGAATCAACATTGGGAGCCGGATAAAAAGCGCCGGCCGGAATGCGGGTGGTGATGGTGGGCTTGCCGTACACCTGAACGGAAAGCGATAGCAGACTGTGCGCGCCGGAGCGGGCGCAGATTCTCTCGGCTACTTCACGCTGGATGGTTAACACCAGTCGCTGCGGTTTGCGCGTGGCCTCCAATAGATGGCGAATGACAGCCGAAGTAATGTAATAAGGGATATTGGCGACCACCTGATAGGTGGCCTCCACCTGATAGGTGGCCTCCACCTGATAGGTGGCCTCCACCTGATAGGTGGCTTCCACCTGATAGGTGGCTTCCACCTGGTAGGTGGCCTCCACCTGATGGGCAACTTGCGGCTGATGAGTGGATGATGCGTTATGTAAAATCTCATCCAGATTTACGTCAAGAATGTCATTATGAATGACGGTTACATTATCAAAAGGGGTTAGAACTTCTTTTAAAACCGGGATAAGCTGATCATCCAATTCAACGGCGGTCACGTGCCTTGCGGCAATCGCCAGATGGCGGGTGAGGCTGCCTAACCCCGGGCCGATTTCAAGCACGTCCTGACCCGGTTCAATTTGGGCGGCTTCCACGACACGTTTTAGAGCGGAATCGTCAATTAAAAAGTTCTGCCCCAGACTTTTTTTGGGAGAAAGCTGGTGGGCGCGCAGCAGCGCATTAACATTAAGCGGAGGTAGTTTTACGGTAGAGTCCATGGAATGGTAGCCGGAACAGGGGTTAAAAAATACATGGTTACATTTTGATGCCAGCTTTCATAATCATCATCGCTAAAACCGAGGTCGATCCAGCGCTGACCGGGGATACCGCCGCCTACATCGGCAATGACAGCGACACCGTAACCCGGAATGTAAACTCTCTGGCCGGCGAAGAGATTATACCACTGGCGGGTTACACCAATCACACCGCGCTGCACGGGCAGCCCGCTGCTGGTGGAATTATAACAACGGCTGGCACCTGACCGGCAGGGTGAATAAGATGTGGCGTAAACCGTAACGGAACGATAATATTCAAGCGGACCGGATGGGCTGTCGATGGTACGAATATTGGGACGGGTTCCGTAACCGACCGTCTGTTTTTTGGGTTCGGCGGCCGTCCAGTCGCTTTCGACGGTGCGGTTCGTCTCAACGCCGTTTTCATAACGCACACGGGTACGCGACACTTGCAGCCCCAGTGCGCCTGCTTCAATCACCTGGCGTTCGTCCAGGTTTACCTGGTCGGATGAGACAAGTTCGCTCTCAAATGGAAGGACTTTTTGTTCGAGGAGGATTGATTCACTGACGCGCGTGACCTGAATTATCCTGTCTGGAGGCAAGGGCTGGTCTTCGGCGGGGGTAGAAAAATCGCCGTTTTCCAACGCCAACCCGGCACCGGCAAGAACATCGCCGACGGTTTGCGCAGATGTTTTTACCACATAAGTGGCCTGGCCTTGTTGAATGGAAAGCGGCGCGGCGCTGGTTAAAAGCACCGTCAGATCGCCACGCAGCGGCGTATTAAGCGGCAGCGAAAGCGAATCTGCCGAAGTCAGACGGTAACCGGCATCCCACAGCGCCTGGCCCAGGCTGGGACGGCTGGCGGATAAATAAACAACCTGCCCATCTTTAATCAACGTAATTTTATAAGCGGGTTTATATACCAGTGTATAAGCCGAGGCCGGCGGCAGGGCTGTATAAGGGTTTAATTCTTCACCGTTCCATAAAAGACTGTCGCCGGGGAAAAGACGCCTGTCGCTGAGAGACGCCAGAAGATCGGCGGGGTAAGGATTGGTTGAATAACCGCTGCCAAGCACGCGGTTATTTTCATCCACAATAAAAACGCTGCGGGCACTTTCGACGGTGATATTTGATATCAACCAGGCCGGGCTGAATAAAGCCGGCGTAATTTTATCGGCTGCGTTAACCTGCAAACCGCTTTGTTGGATAACCTGAAATATAA
>JAJTBH010000472.1 GCA_021287005.1 Anaerolineae bacterium | reverse complement strand
TCAATTGATAAGACACTGCTGGCGCCGCCGGCCAGGGCATACAGGCTGAAACCGCCCGTATAACTGAAACAGTTTAATACCTTACGCTCCAAAGCCAGTTCACCCACGATCTTACGATTGGCGCGCTGGTCAATGTAAAAACCGGTTTTTTGGCCGGATAAAATATCAATATTAAACTTAAGCCCGTTTTCATGAATAATTCTCTGCCCGCTGCCAATTTCTCCAGCCAGCAAGCCGGTGCGCGGTGGCAAACCCTCCAGAGTGCGTACATCCACATCCGAACGTTCATATATGGTTTGGCAGCCCGTTAAATCGACCAGAGCAGCAGCCAGGCTGTCTCGCCAGTAATCGATGCCGGTTGATAAACACTGCATCACCAGCACATCATCATAACGATCCACCACCAAACCCGGCAAACCATCCGATTCACCGTGAACCAGGCGCAGGGCATTGGTACTGCAACTGCCAATTAATTCATAACGCAAATCCAAGGCCTGCTCCAGACGGCGGCGTAAAAAGGCATCATCCACCTGCTCTTTCGCATCCCAGGTCCACATGCGCGCACGAATGTTAGACTCCGGACTATAAGCAGCCCGTCCCAACCACTTTTTATCAAACGATAAAATTTCGACCGTCTCACCCGGCTGAACACCCTTATCGATGCGATCCACTGCACCTGAAAAAATCCAGGGGTGTCGTTGTAAAACGGACTTTTCTCTACCCGGCTTAAGAATTAACTCAGCCACAATGTTATTCCTTTCTAGATTTACTCTTCTAAAACAGGACCACCCTCTTCAAGCAGCTTAATTAATGCCGGTATATCCAATTGAGGCACACCCAACTGGCGCGCTTTATCCAATTTGGAGCCGGCATCTTCGCCCACCAGTAAATAACTGGTCTTTTTACTGACACTGTCGGTCACTTTTCCGCCATTTTGTTGAATTAAATCTCTGGCTTCATCGCGTGAATAACCGGGTAATGTTCCGGTAATCACAAACGTTAATCCGGCCAGGCTGCTACTCGCCGGATGGTTATCCAGCGGGGCTGCCTGAGGCGTCAAGCCGGCAGCTTGCAACTTTTGTAAGACCTGCCGGTTGGCCGGCCGGCTGAACCAATCGATAATGGCAGTCGCCGTATTGGGGCCGACATTTTCAATTTGTTGTAATTCTTCGGCAGTCGCCCGGCTTAATTCCTCAATGCCCTGATATTTTTTTGCCAGGTCTGCGGCCATCACCTCACCCACGCCGCGTATGCCCAGGGCTGTAAGTAAACGTGACAGGGGTTGACTGCGGGATGCCTGAATGGCATTTAACAGGTTATCGGCTTTTTTCTCTGCAAATCCTTCCAGTGTTAAAAGGGCTTCACGCCGCAGGCTGTATAAATCGGCCACGTCCGTTACCAGGCCGCTTTCCACCAATTGTTCCACAATCTTAATCCCCAACCCGACGATATCCATAGCGCCGCGCGAGACAAAATGTTCCAGGTTGCGCACACGCTGCGCCGGGCAGGCCGCATTAACACAGAACCAGGCCACTTCACCGGTCAGATGTTCCACGGGCTGGCCACAAGCCGGGCAGACTGAAGGCGGAGCAAAAACCTTTTCATCACCCTGGCGCGCATCCGGCAGCGGACCAATCACATAGGGAATGACGTCACCGGCGCGTTTAATCATCACCCTATCGCCTATGCGAATATCTTTTTCGGTGATGAAATCAAAATTATGCAGGGTGGCCTGTTTAACCACCACGCCGCCCACTTCCACCGGTTCAAGCAAGGCCTGCGGGGTTAACACCCCCGTGCGGCCGACGTTGACGCTGATATCTTTAAGCCGGGTACTGACTTCACGCGCGGGAAATTTAAGCGCAATCGCGCCGCGCGGATCTTTGCCGACAAAACCCAACGCTCCGGCCAGATTCAAGTCATTAATCTTAATCACCACCCCATCCACTTCAAAATCAAGGTGGTCGCGGCGTTCATTCCAGGTCGAACATTCCACCAGCACTTCATCCAGGTTGTCGCAATGACGAATCTCCTTACTCACCGGAAACCCCAGGGCTTTCAGGTATTCCAGCGTTCCCGATTGCGTGCTTGGAACTTCACCGCCTTCGGCATAAACGATGGCATATGTCAAAATCACCAGCGGGCGACCGGCTGTGATGTTTGAATCAAGCTGGCGTAATGAACCGGCGGCCGTATTGCGCGGGTTTAAATATGTGCGCTCGCCGTTTTCCAGAAGTTTCTGGTTTAAAACTTCAAAATCCTTAATATTGATAAAAACCTCACCGCGTACCACCAGGTAAGGCGGCACGGCCGGGCCATCGGCGCTGACCGGGATCTTTAACGGAATGGAGCGTACCGTGCGCAAATTCCGGGTAATGTCTTCGCCGATTTCTCCATCGCCACGCGTGGCTCCCTGTACCAGCACACCATTCCGGTAGTGCAGCACCACCGTCAGACCGTCAATTTTGGGTTCGACCACATAATCGGCTTTTAATACCCGTTCATCCAGTTTGGATACCCGCTCCACCCAGGCGCGCACATCATCATGGTTAAAAGCATTTGCCAGGCTCAAAATGGCGCGCGGATGAGTGACTTTGGTAAATTTTTCGGCAGGCAAACTTCCGGCGCGCTGCGTGGGGGAATCCGGTGTCACCCATTCGGGATGTTCACTTTCCAAGACGCGCAAGCGCGCCATAAGGGCATCATATTCGGCGTCACTGATAACGGGGGCGTCCAGTACATGATATCGATAGTTATGGGATTGAATATCCTGTTTTAATTTATCAAGTTCGGTTT
>JAJTBH010000471.1 GCA_021287005.1 Anaerolineae bacterium | reverse complement strand
CCGGTTAGGTTTTCCATTTCCAGGTCAGACAATCCTCTATAAGCAGCAATCCTTACTTTATTGATTTTCTGATCCACAAGTATGATCCAGGCCATTGGGAAACCGCCCAATTCAAAAGCAATGTTGCATGCACGATTAAATAAGACATCCAGATCGCGAATTCGAACAATGGCCTGATTGGTGTTACTTAACACTGCCAACACCCGGTTTAATTTTTTAATCTTTTCTTCCGCCAGTTTTAATTCCGTCACATTGCGGGTAATCCCCAGGACACCGGCTATTTCTCCCTGGTGATTATAAAAAGGCGCTTTGGTTGAGAGAAAATACATGGGCTTACCATCGATAATTTCTCTTTTTTCAAAAGTTAATCGTTCGGCCCTGTTTTTTACTTCCTCATCCTCCGACACCAAATGTTGAGCTATTAATGGCGGCAAAATTTCCACATCGGTTTTACCAATAATTTGATCGACTGGCTGGCCAGATCCTAATGTACCGGCTTCATTAATCGTCAGGTATCTGCCCTGCATATCCTTAACAAAAACAACATCCGGAATTGATTCAACTAAAGTATGTAATAACCCATAGGCTTCATGGATTGATGCCTCTCGCCGTTTTTTCTCGGAAACAAGTCGTTCACAGCGCGCCAACAATTCGGCTACCGAAAAGGGTTTATATAAATAATCCTGGACGCTATCTTTTAACAGGCGCACCCTTAATTCATCGTCTGCTTTGGCGGTTAACATTACAATGGGAATTTCCAATAATTTTGGCTCGCGGCGAATTTCCAACACCATCTGATCACCATCCATCAGTGGCATCATTACATCGCTGATAATTAAGTCCGGTTCATTTTCACGCGTTTTGGCAAGACCCTCCTTGCCATTAAATGCCACCATCACGCGATAAAACTCGCCCAAAATTTCCGCGATAAAAGCGTTCATATCCGGGTTATCTTCCACAACCAGCACCAGCGGCGCATTTGACAGAGTCTCCACCGCCCTTTTAACAGTCTGGTGCGGCTCCAAATCTTCCACTACCTGTCGCTTAATCTCCTCATCCAGCGAATTTGGTGCATCCATAATCTGGCTGCCCGCCGGCGCTTCCATTGGCAATTGAATGTTAAATTTCAACCCGGCCTCGGACCTTTTCTCAAACGAAAATAAACCATGATGCAAATTAATAAACTCACGCACAATCGTCAGATCAACAGCCAGGTCGTCTACATCCTGGTCTGTTGAATTAAGCGATTGGTAGGGGGAGATGATCTGAGGCAATAATTCATCAGGCAAATTGACCAGTTCCATTTGAATAACGGCCATCGAATCAACTTCCTCGAGGCCTAAATGGATCTGGCTATTTTCAGGAGCCAGTTTAATTAAATTGCTGATTGAATACATTAAAATGCGTTGATATTTTTCTGCATCCACCTCTGCAAACAACGAAGCCGGGGTTTTAACGGCATAAAGTATTTTTTTCTCATTTAGTATCGTTTCAAAATGTGAAATGAGCACCCGTGTTAAATGCGCCAGGTCTATCCGCGAATATTCAACCAAAATATGCCCGGCTTCCAGGCGAGAGATTTCCAACAGGTCATTTACCTGCCGGTAAAGTAGCTGGGCATTTCGTTCAACAATTTGCAGATCTTCACGTTGTTTTTCGGTTAGCTGACCCAATGCCAGGTGTTTGCGGACGGGAAGCAAAATAAGAGTCAACGGAGTGCGTAATTTATGGCTGACTTCGGCAAAAAAATTATTTTTAACCTGTTCCAATTCACGGGTTTGTTGATAAAGCCGGGTTATTTTTTCATTGGCTTCATATAGTTTTTCATTGCTGCTTTTTTCCATTTCAAGATATCTGGTTGTTTTTATCTTGGTTTGTTTTAAATTTTCCTGAAAAACAGAAAAAGCAATGCCCATTCCCATAAATATTATTACAGGAATAAAACTTACCGGCGAACTGATGTTAAATGAATTTGTAGGAGCAATAAAATTCCACCAGACCAATAAAACCGAAATAAGGGTAGAAAAAATCCCCCCCCATAATCCACCCATCCAGGAACTTATAAATACGGCCGGGAAAAACAAAAACCAGACATACGGCTTAAAAACTGTCCAGAAAGTCAATTCTAATGATAGTGCAACGAAGGGGACCAGGACAGCGAAGATTAAACCCGAACCATTAAAGAGCTTACGAAGATTCATCTTCACCCCTTACATTCAAACTTCTAAATTATTATAAAATCCCCCGTAAAACAAAATATTTTTAATCGTGTGGTTATTGTACTATTTTTCAATCCCATAATCAATTACCCGTGTCTCTAAAACCATCCTCATACGACTCACCACGCATTTCCACACTGGGAATAAACCGCGGAACACAGGGAAACGGATCATACCAGCATTGATTATAGAGTTCGGCGCACCAGACTGAAAAGCCATTAAACTGGCAGCGAGTTGAAGGCATGGCCGGGTATGGAACCGGCATCACCAGGCGATCTGCCAGGGTTTTATGTTCAAATGAGGCCGCATAAAACGCACCGTGAAAAATTAACAAAACGCCCACCATGATCAGCGACAGGTTCTGTCGAAGGCTCAGCTTCAGGTTATTAAACAGGCGGGTGAAAGGCAAAAATAATAAAACCAGTGCAAAAAGGATAAAACTGTAACCAAAACGAAAATCAGGGGCGGTTAAAAACCAGTAGAAGCAGCCCAAAAATACGGTCAAATAAACGGGGATAAAATCACGGTTCATTTGCCGGGTTACAAAACGCCGCACGGCCGGCAGCAACAGAGCCAGGCTTTCCAACAG
>JAJTBH010000470.1 GCA_021287005.1 Anaerolineae bacterium | reverse complement strand
GTCTGGGTAATGATTGTGGTTACAGTCTTTTTGATACCGCGGCGACGAAACTCGTTATAAAGGTTCTGCTGCAGCATATAACCGGTAGCGCCCTGTGTGTCGGCGCCGCAAACATCCAACGGAATTTCATGAATGCCTTCAACTTTGCTGGCAATTTCGGAACGGCGCAGCACAAAACCGACCTGAGGGCCATTACCATGCCCAACTGCCACAGTCCAACCTTTTTCGATCATATCGGTAATGTGCTTGCAGGTCTCTTTTACGGCCTGATATTGATCACTGATTGATTCTTTGCCCTTGTTAACCAGCGAATTACCACCGATAGCTATTACCGCCACTTTACCAGACATAAATTTCTCTCTCCTTATTCCTTTTTATTCTCTGTATTCTATTTGGCGAATTTTTACCGGTTGATACAGATTTCAGTTTTGCAACCGGCTCAGTTTCTTAAATTGAACTCGCCTGAACGACACAATCAGTGCCGATCTCAGTCTCAATTTAGCCTAAACAGAATCAGGATCGAATAAAGATTACATAAGGAAAGCATAAGGATTCATAGGCCCTTAAAACCCATGAATCCTTACAAAAAACGAACTTATTCAAAGAAATATCACTCGGAAATCTTAGCGTTTTGTTCCGTTTCATCAGAATCAACGGCTGACACCATGCCTTCGACCTGCGTTTGTGTTAATGAGGAATCTGTCGGGTCGGCCATCAAGCCCCCCTCGTCAGTTGCAGCGCTTTCACCGGCGCTCATTTCAGGCGCGGCTGCCGATTCGAGTTTAAAATGTGCCACCATCGCTTGTAAGGTTTGCGCCATCTCTGCCAGCGTATGCGCGGCAGCGGTTACCTCTTCAAACTGTGCATTCATCTCTTCAGCCCCGGCGCTGACTTCTTCAACGGCAGCGCTGTTCTCTTCACTGACGCTGGCGATCAACTCAATCGCATCCGTCACCTGGCTCGAGTGTTGCGTCATACGTTCGGTCGACATGGTATTTTCCACAACCACTGAAGAAACCACATCCATAGCCCCGGTTAGTTCTGAAGCCAGGGCATTCATCTGGCCTGCGGCAACGGCAATATTTTTGCCGGTTTCCTTGCTGTCCATTGATGATTGTAAAATACTGTCTAATGATTGGCGCGATAAATCGGCCAGAGTGACGCCTTTTTCAACTTCAAACGAACTTTCCTGCATCGCTTTGATGGCTTCAGAAACGGTTTGTTGAATGCCGTGAATCAGGCGGGTGATATCGCGCGTGGCCCCACCGGATTTTTCCGCCAGTTTACGCACTTCGTCTGCCACCACGGCAAAACCTTTGCCATGTTCACCGGCTCTGGCCGCTTCAATCGCTGCGTTTAATGCCAGCAAATTGGTCTGGCTGGCAATATCTTGGATGGTTTCAACGATCGTTCCGATCTCATCCGAGCGTTTGCCCATTTCACTTACTTTTTGAGACGAGAAGATGACTTTCTGTTGGATGGATTGCATACCTTTGACGGTGTTTTCGACAATTTCCTTGCCGGAATTTGAAGCGCTGACCACATTATCCGAATTTTTCACCTGCATATCCGACTGGGAGGCAACATTTTGGATAATACCGGAGAGTTTTATGGTTAAGTCAGAAGCGCGATTAACCGCTCCCGATTGTGCTTCGCTGCCCTTAATCACATGCCCGATGGCTCCATCCATCTGGTTTACCGCTTCGGCCGTTTTGTTAATCGATTCGGCCTGGTGATTAATCCCCTGGGCCACCTGTTGAATGGTCAGCGAAATCTGGCCGGCCGCCTGGCCTACCTGCCCGGAAACCATTGAAAGATCGGCGGATGACTGGCGTAATTCCACTGAATTCTGGCTGACTCGCCCGATCAGGTTATATAACGTGGAAACCGTCTGCCGAAATGATTGGCCCGACTCGTGCAAATTGGTCACCATACTGTTAAAAGCTTCAGCCAGAAGCCCCATTTCATCCTGGCTCTGCACTTTAACCAGGTTTGATTGTGTGCTGTACTGAGCGCTCAGGTCTCCTTCGGCCAGCCTGCTTAAACTTTGTGTAAGATTTTTCAGGTCAATTTCTGCGACGGTATGAGCCGCTTGAACGATATCGTTAAGCGGGCGGGTTATATTGCCGGCAAAAGTGCGCCCCAACAAACCGCCGGCCACGATCGTTACAATCAAGGCAACAATGGTAAGAACTATGGATTGAATAACAATAAAACCGGCCTTATCTTTCGAAGCGGCAGCGTCCATCCATCCTTTTTCTCTGGTTTTTGCTGCACCCTGTTGCACTTCATTGCTGATGTTTTCCATTTGAGATAAAGCATCTTGCAACTTGCCGTCGTTGGTTTCCCATTGTTGCATTGAAGAAAAATAAATTTCACTGCTTTTCTTTAATTCTTCAATTCTTTTATAATCTTTATCCGTACTGGTTACGTACGATAAATCTTTAAATAGTTTTTCCAGGTTGGCGGCGCCATCTTGTGTGGCATTATAAAATTTTCGGTTTTTACTGAACTGGTACTGAGTCTGGTTGAGGCGAATCTCCAGAACCTGGTTCCAGATATCTCTTAAAACGGATGTCTGTTGGATGGCCTGAATGTCGGGACTTCTGCCCTTTTCGTTAAAAAATTTTCTAGCCTGTTCCGTAAGGGTTTCCCCCTGTTCAACCATATCCTGGGCCAGGCTTTTATTGTCCATCAAAATATTAAAAGCCTGGTCGAATAAATCGCGATATTGGAGCATGATATTCCTGAATGCGCCGGATTGTGCCAGTAAATCTTCATCGTGATAAGTTTTGGCGACTTGTTCGGCTTCATCCAGGGAT